>JBICIB010000798.1:0-5560 GCA_043101415.1 Planctomycetota bacterium JB042
ACCCCGCAGCGCGACTCGAAACCGCGCGGAGACCACTCCGGTGCATCGCGCGAGGACGTGAGCGGGTCGGAGAGCGCCTCCCCTTCCCGTCCCCCGCCGCAGCGAACGCGCAGCCGTCCCCGAACGCGTTCCAACCGCGTAGCGCTATTCCCAGAAGTATCGCTCGGGGTGGCGGAAGAAGTTCAGGACGTCGTTCTCGGTCTCCGCGGAGAGGAGGTACGGGAGGACGTCGTCGCGGAGGAAGAGCTCCGCGGCCTCGCGGTAGATCTTGAGGTACAGCTTGTCGTCCCACGGCGGGGCCAGGAGCACGAGGAAGACGTGGACCGGCTGGCCGTCCGGAGCGCCGAAGTCGAGCCCCTCGGTCGAGCGGAGGAACGCGACCGTCGGTCCCTTCACGTTCTGCGTCCGGACGTGCGGGATCGCGAGGCCCCGGCCGACGGCCGTGCACGCCTTCCGCTCGCGGTGGATCAGGTCGGTCCGGAGCTTCTTCGCGTTCCCGACGTCCGCGGTCTCGGCCAGGAACTCGACGACCTCGCCGAGGATGCGCTCCTTCAGGACCTTCAGCGCCCGATCGCCGAGCTCCTCCGCCTCCTCCGCGGGGAGCGGGCGGGTGTGCATCTCCATCCGGATGCGCTCGTTGGCGAGGTGGCGGGTGATCTGCATGGCTCGGCGACGGGGCGCGACACTCTATCAGCCGTTCGAAGCCGTGCGGGGGGCGCTATCGTGGCGACGCGATGTGCGTGCTGATCCTCCTCCACCGGGTCGTCCCCGACTTCCCCGTCGTCCTCGCCGCGAACCGCGACGAACGGTACGACCGCCCCGCGTCGCCGCCGCGGCGGGTCGAGGCGGCGCTCCCGTACGTCGCTCCGCACGACCTCCGGACGGGCGGGACCTGGATCGGGACGAACGACGCCGGACTGGTCGCCGCCGTCACGAACCGCCACGCCGCGAAGGACGACCCCTCGCGCCCGTCGCGAGGAGGCCTCGTCCCGGAGGCACTCGCCGCGGGGAACGTCACCGGGGCCCGGGTCCGCGTGGAGCGACTCCTCCGCGAGGTCCGGCCGAACGGCTTCCATCTCCTCTACGCGGACGCGCACGACGCGTCCGTCACGCGGGGCGCCGACCCGATCGAGACGATCCGGCTCCCGCCCGGGCTCCACGTGATCACGAACGACCACGAGCTGGGCGAGATCGACCTCCTCGAGGCGGACCGGATCGCCGCCGCGGCGCCGGCGCAGTCGCTGCTGGAGACGGTGGGCGCGCTGGTCGAGCTCCTGAAGGAGCGGGACCCGGTCGCCGCGGGCGGATACGCGCCGAACAAGGACCGTGGCGACCGCGGCACGGTCTCCTCGACGGTCATCGCGCGCGCCGAACCGGGCCGGGCGACGGGCCTGTTCCTCCACGCCGAAGGGCCGCCGCACCGGACCCTCCACCGCGACCACTCGTCCCTGCTGCGCCGGTGACCCCTTCGCGGGGGAATCCGCGCTCGCGCCCCCGGTCCGGCTTGAATTCGGCGCGGCCGCCGCTTTCTTGTGTCGAACCGTCTTCCCACCCGCTCCCCGGAGGCTCTCCATGTCCGACATCACCCTCGACCAGGCGCAGACCGCCGTCGCCGCCGCCGTCGCGAAGGCGGCCGAGCTCGGCCTGAAGATGGACGTCGCCGTCGTCGACGCCGGCGCCAACCTGAAGGCGTTCGCGCGGATGGACGGCGCGTGGATCGGCTCGATCGACATCGCGCAGAGGAAGGCGCGGACGGCCCGGTACTTCGACCTGCCGACCGGGAAGATCGGCGAGCTCTCGCAGCCGGGCGGCTCGCTCTACAACATCGAGCACAGCAACGGAGGGCTGATCACGTTCCCCGGCGGCCTCCCGATCGAGAACGGCGCGGGCGAGGTGATCGGCGCGATCGGCGTGTCCGGCGACACGGTCGAGAACGACCACGCCGTGGCGGAGGCGGGCGTCGAGGCGTTGCGCGGCTGAGCCGACGGGGCCGCGGCGTCAGGGCGCGCGGAAGTCCTGCTCCCGGAGGCCGCGGTTCCACGCCAGATCCTTCACCTCGAGTTCCTGCACCAGCTCGCCGCCGGCGTACGACCGGAGGACGCGCGGCACGCGGTGGCCGAAGCGGTCGGGCGACCATCCGTCGACGAACGTGTCGATCGGGGCGAAGTCGCCGTCCTCCGTCTCGATCCACTCGCGGACGGCGATCGGCTCGAGCGTCTTCGCGTCGAGGGAGAGGAGCCACTTCCGCCCCATCGCGTCGTACTTGTGGATGCGGAGCGTGTGGCCGCCGTCGTCGCGCTCGACGGTCTCCTCGATCTCGGCGCGCTCCCCCGCGCCCTCGCGGAAGAACTTCAGCAGGAAGAGGTGACGGAGGAACCGGTCGACCGGCACCTGCGTGACCGGGACGTCGCGGCGGGTGACCGCGCCGTCGACGACCTCCACGCCGTGCGTCCCGTGGCCGATCACCCGGACCGACGGTTCGCCGGGGCGCCGCGTCTCGACCGACCACGAGTTCGGCCGCTTCCACAAGAGGATGTGCGAGACCTCGGTCGGGGGCCGGACGTCGTGCCTCCGCACGTCGACCGACGCCATGAGGTCGGTCGCCTGCTGCGCCATCTCCTCCTCCCCCTGCTCTTCGATCGCCTTCTCGAGGACGGCGTCGGCGGTGAAGGCGAGCTCTCGCGACCAGCCCGGCGGCGGCTGCGCGAAGAACGTGCAGGCGGGCGATGAAGCGAGGAGCAAGAGGAGCAGCGGACGTCGGAGCATGGCGGTCGACTTCCCTCGGGAGGGCGAAACGACGGACGATACCGGATCGGCGCGATAGGATCTCGCCTCATGAACGCCTCCGAGCTCCTCGCCCCACTGCTGTGGGTGATCGCCGCCGCGCCGGGCGGCGCCTGCACCCAGGATCCTCCCGCCGGGACGACTCCCGAGGCCCCGCCCGCGCCCCCGTCGATCGTCCTCGACGGCGCGTTCGACGAATGGCCGGAGGGAGTCCTCGCGACCGCCGACGACGAGTGGCTCTCCCTCCGGCTGTCGGGGGACCCCGCCACGACGCTCCAGGGAGGGCAGGTCTCGGCCGCCCTCTGGATCGACGTCGACGGGCGGGCGCAGAGCGGGCGCAAGGAAGGCGACCTCGGCGTCGACCTGGAGATCCTCTTCTCGCCGCCGTCCGACCGCCGCCCCGGCCCGCGCGCCGGGATCGAGATCCGCGCCGTCGGAGAACACGCCATCCACGAGGTCGTGTCGCACGCCGCGATCGGCCTCGCGTTCGCGCCGACGTTCGCGTCGGAGTCGTACGAACTGCGCATCGCCCGCCGGACCTCGCTGAAGGAGCCGGTCGGCTCCCGCTGGCACCGCTCCGAGCACGTGCGAGGGAAGTTCGTCCGGCGGGACGCGGGCGGGGCGATCGTCGCCGAACAGCCGTTCGACCTCGAGCTCGAGCGGGCCGCGCCGCCCGCCGACCCCGCCGGGAGGATCCCGCCGCGGATCGAGGGCGCGGTGCGGGTGATGAGCTGGAACATCGAGCGCGCGGCGCCGCGCGAGAACCCGAAGCCGTTCGCGCGCGTCCTCGCCGCCCTCGACCCGGACGTGGTGCTGCTCCAGGAGTGGTGGGAGACGTCGGAGAAGGAGCTGCTCGCGTGGTTCTCCGCGAACGCTCCCTCCCGGACGCCGTGGCGCGCGATCACGTTCGGCGAGCTCGGCTGCGCGGTCCTGACCCGGCTGCCGGCCGTGCCGCTCCTCGCGGCGCCGCTCGATCCGCTGCGGCGCGTCGACGACCGCGACCCGCGGCCGGTCCGGTTCGTCGGGGCGACCGTCGAGACCGCGGCCGGCCCGCTGATCTGCGGCAGCCTCCACCTGAAGGCGCGCGGCCACGCCGGTTCCTGGGAGGACCGACTCCGCGTCGTCGAGGCGGAGACGATCCGCGCGCGGCTGGCGTCGGCGCTCGAGGCGACCCCGGACGCCGCGCTCGTCGTCGCCGGCGACTGGAACCTCGTCGGCTCGGACCGGCCGCTCGACGCCCTCCGCCGCGCCCTCGACCGCGACGGATCCGACCTCGAACCGATCGACGCGAACGTCCTCGGGGACCGCTCGCTCCACACGTGGACGCACGCCGAGTCGTCGTTCACCCCCGGCCGCCTCGACTGGATCGTCACGTCCGACTCGGTCCTCGAGACCCGTCAGGCGTTCGTCCTCGACACCGCGCGGCTCGCCGACGACGCCCTCCGCGCCGGGCGGCTGAAGCGCGACGATTCCCGCGCCACCGACCACCTGCCGCTGGTCGTCGACCTCGCCGAGAAGGGGACCGGCGGCGGCAGCTGAGCCGCCCGGGTCGGCGCCGCTCCGCGCCCGCTACCGCGTCCGGCGCGCGGCGGCCGTCGTCAGGCACGCCCACCCGAGGATCAGCGCCGCTCCGCCGAACGGGGTGACCGCGCCGAGTCCCCGCACCCCGGTCGCCGCCAGGACGTACAGGCTCCCCGAGAAGATCGCCGTCCCGGCCACGAACGACCAGCCGGCCCACCGCACGGCGCGTCCGGGGAACGACTTCGCCGCCGCCGCGACGGCGAGCAGCGCCAGCGCGTGGAACATCTGGTAGCGCGCGCCGGTCTCGACCCACGCCAGCGCCTCGGCGTCGAGCCGCGCCTCCAGACCGTGCGCCGCGAACGCGCCGATCACCACCGCCAGGCCGCCGAGGAGCGCGCCGAGGAACGTGAACGTCCGGTCCATGGCCGCTACCCTATCGCCATGAGCGACCTGAAGCCCCTCCTCGACCCGATCTCCGAGTTCGTCGCCACCCTCGACGCCTCCGACCCGGCGGCCTGCGAGGCGGCCCTGAACGAGCGCTTCCCGGCGGACGGCGAGGCCGTCACCGCGCTCCGCGACGCCGCCTACGCCGCCGCCGAGGCCGGCAAGCTCTGCGACCGGGGCGAACCCGGGATGCGGTTCTCGCGCGTCGCCAAGCCCGACGCCACGCCGGGCGGCGCCTCGATCGACGCCGTCCTGATGGAGGACGCGGCCGGACCGGCGCACACCCACCCGAACGGCGAGTTCTGCCTCTGCCTCGGCGACGGCCGATCGACGTTCGAAGATCGAACGGACACCTGGATCGTGATGCCGAAGGGATCGCGCCACGTCCCGACCGTGAAGGAGGGGCGGATGCTGATCCTCTATTGGCTCCCCGAGGGGGCGGTCACCTGGGGCTGATCGGCGTCGGCGCCGCTCAGCGCCCGCCGCCGACGCGGTCCTCGCGCGCCTCGGTCGCGGTGTCGGTCACCCAGAGCCCCGACTCGAGCGCCTCGGTCCGCAGGTCGTCCCCGCTCACCTGCCGGTAGATCGGGCTGTTCGTCATCAGGAAGACCTGGGACGCGTACCGGTTCGGCCGCGGCCGGTACCAGTCCGGGTACTCCTCCTTGAACTCCTCGACCGCCGCGCCGCCCTCCGCGCGTGCCTTCACGTACGCCCGCCGCCGCTCGATGAACCGTTCGACCTCCAGGTTCCGGCGCTCGTCGCCCCGCGCCGGGTCCCCCGGCGTGAGCAGGATCACCACCGACTGCACCTC
>JBICIB010000799.1:0-5894 GCA_043101415.1 Planctomycetota bacterium JB042
GACCGCCGGGCTCCTCCGGCCGGTGCCGGACCCGGTCCGCGCGTGCGTCGAGCTCGGGCTGGCGATGAACGCGGTCACCCGCAAGATCGCGAGCCACTGGCAGATCCGCACGGGGATCCACGCCGGGCCGGTCGTCGCCGGGGTGCTCGGGAAGCAGCAGTTCCTGTTCGACCTCTGGGGCGACACGGTGAACACGGCGTTCCGGATGGTCGGCCAGGCCGAACCGGGCACGATCGCGCTCTCCGGGTCCGCCTGGGAACGGATCGCGCCGGCGGCCCGGCAGCGCTCGCGTTCGACGGTCGAGGTGAAAGGGAAGGGTCCGATGGAAGTCGTCCTGTTCGAGGAGTTCGTCACGCCGTGAGTCTCGCCGTCCGCGCCCTCCTCGTCTCGTCGTTGGCCCTCCCCTGCTCCGCGGTCCCCGCCGCCTCCTCGGACGAACCGGTCGCGGAGTGGATCTGGTCGTCGGCGGACGCCGGCGACGACGACGCGTGCACGATCGGACGCGCGTTCGAGCTCGACGCGCCCCTCCCGACGGCGGCGCGCCTCCTGATCACGTGCGACAACCACTTCGACGTCCGGCTGAACGGCGAGGAGCTCGGATCGAACGGACACTGGGAGGCGGCGGCGGTCTTCGACGTGGCCGACCGGCTCGTCGTCGGCGAGAACGTCCTCGAGGTCGAGTGCACCAACTGGGGCGGTCCGGCCGGCCTCCTCGTGCGGCTCGACGTCGACGAGGCCGCGCGATCGGACGGCCAAACGGCGGCGTGGACGCCGCGGCTCGTCTCGGACGCGAGCTGGCGGGTCGGCGGCGCCGACGGCGAGGGGTCGGCACACTCGTTCGGCTTCCACACGGACGCCGGCGTCGTCTGGTCCGACCCGTTCGTCGAACGGCCGGCGACGCGCGCGGAGGAGATGGCCGCGCTCGACGGCTTCACCGTCGAGCTGGTGCGGGGGTCGCGATTCGGCGAGGGGTCGTGGGTCTCGATGACGTTCGACCCCGAGGGGCGGGTCGTCTGCGGACGGGAGGAAGGCGGGCTGCTCCGGCTCGACGTCCGCGACCGCGACGACGTCCGGGCCGAGCTGTTCCCCCGGCTCTTCCGCGGCGCCGCCCAGGGGCTCCTGTTCGCGCATGGCGGCCTCTACGCGAACGTCAACGCCGGCCGGCGGGACGCGGACGGCGGACTCTGGTTCTTCCCCGGCGGCGAGGACGGCGGGTTCGGGGAGGGCGAGCGGCGCTTCGCCTGGCACGGCGGCGGCGAGCACGGCTGTCACGGCCTCGCCCTCGGGCCGGACGGCGCGCTCTGGCTCATCCACGGGAACATGGTCACCCGGCCGGAGACGGCGCCGTCGTCGCCGCACCGGCACTTCGCCGAGGACCTCCTGGCGCCGCGGGAGTGGGATCCGAACGGCCACGCGCGCGGCGTGCTCGCGCCGGGGTCGCACGTCCTGCGGCTCGCGGCGGACGGCACGATCGAACTCTGGGCGGCCGGGATGCGGAACGCGTACGACCTCGCGTTCTCTCCCGAGGGCGACCTGTTCACGTACGACTCCGACATGGAGTGGGACGTCGGGCTCCCGTGGTACCGGCCGACCCGGATCGTCCACGTGGTGCGGGCGGGCGAGTACGGCTGGCGGTCGGGGTCGGGGAAGTGGCCGACGCACTATCCCGACTCGCTGCCGGGCGTCGTCGACGTCGGCCGCGGGTCGCCGACCGGGGTCTGCTTCGGCACCGGAGCGGCGTTCCCGCCGCGGTACCGGAAGGCGCTCTTCGCGGGAGACTGGAGCGAAGGGCGGATCCTCGCCGTCCACCTCGAGCCGAGAGGGGTCTCTCACGAAGGTTCGTTCGAGACGCTGCTGACCGGGACCCCGCTGAACGTCACCGACCTCGAGATCGGGCCGGACGGGGCGCTCTGGTTCACCACCGGCGGCCGCGGGACGCAGTCGGGGCTCTACCGCGTCGCGTGGGCCGGCGGCGACGTCGCGGCGGACGTCCCCTCCCGGCCTCCCGCCGCGGCGGAGGCGGCGGCGCCGGACGAGCGGCCGACCGAGGCGCTCGTCGCCGCGCTCGGATCGGACGACCGGTTCGTGCGGTCCGCGGCGCGGGTCGAGCTCGTGTCGCGCCCGACCGAGGAGTGGCTCGCCGCCGTGTCGGACGCGAACGACGTCGACGTGAACCTCCACGGGATGCTGGCGGCGGTGCGCGTCGGGGCGGCGGACGCGGCGGACGTGCTGGCGACGGTCGGCCGACGTCCGTTCGGGTCGCTCACTCCGCGGCAACGGCTCGACGAGCTGCGCGTCGCGGCGCTGGCGCTGATCCGCGGCGGCCTCCCGGACGAGGCGACGCGCGCCGGGTGGATCGAACGGGTCTCCCCGTGGCCCGGCCCCGACGGCGCGCCGCTCGAGCGCGAGCGGTTCTCCCTGCTGCTGGCGCTCGGTTCGCCGAGTCTCGTCGAACGGGCGGTCGAACGGCTCGGACACGACCTCCCCCTCGAGGAGCGATTCGACCTCGCGTTCGCCGTCCGCGACCACGTCCCGACGTTCACCGCCGATCAGCGGGAACGGTACGTCCGCTTCCTGCTCGACGCGGACGAGGCGGACGGAGGGCACAGCCTGCGGGGGTACGTCGACGCGATGCGGCTGCGGCTCCCCCCGGAGGACCGCGCCCGATCGACGCGGGCCGCCGAGCCGCCGCCGTCGCTGGTCCCGCGCGACGGCGCCGAGCCCTGGACCGCGGCGACGCTCCTCCCCGAGCTGCCGCGGGCCGGCGAGAACCGGAGCTTCCTCCGCGGCAAGGCGGCGTACGAGAGCGCGCTCTGCGCCCGCTGTCATCGGTTCGACGGTGCGGGAGGGAACGGCGTGGCGCCCGACCTCACGTCGGTGTCGAGCCGCTTCTCGCGCGCGGAGCTCCTGGAGGCGATCCTCGATCCGGCGGCGGTCGTGTCGGACCAGTACCGCGACACCGACCTCGTCCTCGCGGACGGGAGGATCGTGACCGGACGCATCGTCGCGGAGCACGGCGGCGAGTTCGTGGTCCGTCGCGACGCGCTGACCGGCGCCCGCGTCACGATCCACCGCCGCGACGTCCTCGCCACCCGCCCCGCCGACGGCTCCCCCATGCCCCCCGGCCTGCTCGACCGCCTCTCCCTCGAGCAGATCCTCGACCTCCTCGCGTACCTCGAGTCCCGCGGCGACCCGGCCGCGCCCGCGTTCACCTCACGATGACCGTGGATCGACAAGAACTTGTGTCGACAGCCAGAGGATAGGCAGAAGTTGTTCGGGCACCGGATCACTCGAATGAATCGAGATCACTTCTGTCTCGATCCACTCGACGGATGCGGTGGTGTCGGGCACCGCCCCGAGGGTCACTCGCCTTCTTCGGCGGCGGCGGGGAAGCGCGCGGTTCCCTCCTCCGTCCGGGCGAGGAGGATGCCGAAGCCGCTCTTGGTCGCGCCGAGGGTGGCGGCGACGGTGCCGGCGGCCGAGGCGACGAGGAGGCGGCCGTTCCCCTGGTCGTCGACGCGGAGGTTGGCCGCGTCCTTCCCCTTGTTCGAGCGGACGAGCACGCTGCCGTTGCCGGTCCCCTCGACGGTGACCTCAGTCGCGATCAGTCCCTTCTTGCTGCTGACGATGAGCTGACCGTTTCCGTTCGAGTCGACCGCCATCAGCGTCGAACCCTTCCCCTTCCCCGCCGCGACGAGGACCTGTCCGTTCCCCGCGCCGTCCGCGGACATCGTCGCCGCCACGGCCCCCTTGGAGCCGAACGAGTGGAACGCCCCGTTCCCGCTCTCGTCGATCGCCACGTGCGCCTGCCCCGCGCCGCTGCGCGAGTGGACGACGAGGCTGCCGTTGCCGTTCCCATCCGGGCCGAGCGAGGCGACGGCGCCGGTCTTCCCGTGGACGAGGACCTGGGCCCGTCCGTTGTCGTCGACGCCGACCCCCGCCACGTCCTTCCCCGTCTCGTCCTTCACCGTCACCAGTCCGTTGCCGTACGGGTCGGCCCCGAGCCCGACGATCGGCTCTCCCTTCACGGTGGAGAGCGACAGCACGCCGTGGCCGTTCGAGTCCGCGCCGATCCGGGCCGCGACCTCGCCGCCGTCCCCCTTCAGGGAGAGCGAGCCGTTCCCGTTGTCGTCGATCGAGAGGAGGGTCGATCCGCCGGTCTTCGAGGTCAGCCGCGCGTAGCCGCCGTCCCGTCCGTCGACCCCGAACACGACCACGTTCTCACCGTCGGGGCGGTTGCAGAGCACGGTCCCGTTCCCCTTCTCGTCCGCGGCGAGCGCCGCGACGATCCTTCCGTCCCGCCCCTTCGTGGAGATCTGCCCCGCCCCCTGCGCGTCGACCCCGAGGAACGCCCCCCCCGGCCCGGCCCGCGTCCCGACGAACAGCGCCCCCGCCCCGTCGCCGGCGCCGAGCGAGGCGAGGACGAGCCCCTGCTCGTCGACGACCTCGAACTGGCGCGCCTGGACGAGGTCCTGGATCTCGGGCGGCTCCTCCGGGCGAGCGGCCACGGTCGCCCCCGCGACGAGGAGGAGGCCGAGGATCGCGTTCTGGGCCCGCCCTCGGCGGACGGCTCGCTCGAGGGCTTCGATTCGGGTCGCGACGTCGTTCATGTTCGCCTCGGGGATCGGAGGAAGGAGGGGGCCGGTCGGAGAGATTCTACGGAGCGCGACGGAAGAGCGAGAACTCGCGCGCGAGCTCGGCCGGGAGCGGGATCGGGACGAGCCACGCCGGCGGACGGGCCGCCCATCCTCGCGGCGGCCCCTCGAACAGGACGAGTTCGGCGCCGCGGCGACGCGCGATCTCCCGCGCCACGTCCGGGTCGTCCGTCTCGAAGAACGTCACCCCGTCGAAGATCGCGTCGCCGTTCCGGTGGTACGGCGCGGCGACGACGCGGTGCGGCGTCTCGAAGACGATGGTCGCCCCGAGGTCGATGTCCGCCAGGACGACCCTCGGCGCGCCCCCCTCGAACGCGGCGAGCCAGGAGAGCATCCGCGCGCGCGCCGCCGTCCCGGTCGAGACCTCCCTCCCCAGTCCGTCGGGGACCAGCGCGCGGAGCGCCGACACGGCCACCGGCAGCGCCATCACGACCGTGAGGTGGAGCGCGTGGAGCGAGAGTCGGCCGGCCATCGTCCGGCGTCGGTTCGTCCAGCCGAACAGGCGCGCCGACAGCTCCACGACCGGCAGGAGGAGCAGGGGTTCGGCGAACAGCGCGTTCCGCTGCTGGTAGCAGGTGAGCGGAACGAAGATCACGACGCCGACCGCGGAGACCGTCCAGAGCGCGTCGGGGGGCCGATCGACGATCAGGCGCCTCGCGAGGAACGGCAGCGCGACGACCACGAACACGATCGTCCCGAGCACGCCGAAGTGCAGCCGCCCGTCCCGGACGAGCGGCTGGATCTCCTCGACCTCGGCGTACCAGAGCGGCACGATCCGCGGGTCGACCAGCTCGAGCGGCGCGCGCCAGAGCGTCGGGAAGAGGACGTGGAAGGCGACCACCGCCGCCGCCGCGCCCGCGACGACGAGGCCGAGCCGCGCCGCCGTCGACCGCTCCGCCGCCCGAGGCCGCAGGAGCGCCGGAACGGCCGACGCCGCGACGATCGCGAGGCCGAGCACGACCGTCATCGCCGAGATCCGGTCGACCTCCCACGCCGACCACCCCTCCGCGCCGCGCTCGATGGTGAGCGCGACCGCCAGCCCCGCCGTCAGCACCCCGCCGAACCGGAGCGCGTGCGGGCGGAAGTCGAACCGGCCGACGACCCAGACGATCCAGAGCGACGCGGCGACGAAGACGACGACGACCAGGAACTCGAAGCTGACCCAGAGGAGGAACGCGCAGAGGAGGGCCAGGAGGTCGAGCCGGCGCCGGCGCCCCGTCGGTTCGTCGGCGATCCGGA
>JBICIB010000800.1:0-5088 GCA_043101415.1 Planctomycetota bacterium JB042
ACGGCGCCCGCGTGAAGTCGTGCTCGGTCCGAAACGTCGGGACGTTCGGGGTCCACGTGGTCGGGGACGACGCGCGGGTCATCGGGAACCAGCTGGTCGGCAGCGCGGACGAGGGAGTGTTCGTCGAGGGGAACGACGCGCGGATCGAGAAGAACGACTTCCGCGCGGTCCTCGACTACGCGGTCCGGGTCGATGGCGCCCGCGCGAAGGTCCGGAAGAACGAGATCCTCCGGAACCAGCGGACGGCGGTGCGGCTGGACGGAGCCGACCACGTGGTCGTCGACAACGAGATCGTCGACGTCGACGGGTACGGGATCGACCTCGACGGCCCCGGCGCACGGATCGAGTCGAACGAGATCGCGTACACCTACGGGGAGTCGATCTCGGTCGAGGGCGGGACCTGCGAGGTGATCGACAACGAGCTGTCCGACGCGCTCGACGGCTATTCGGCCATCCGGATCGGGGCCGGCTCGGGCGCCGTCGTGCGCGACAACGAGATCGCCCGGGTCTCCGGTTCGGCCGTCTTCGTGAACGACAACACGTTCGGGATGACGATCACCGGGAACGTCGCCGACGAGTGCGGCGACCGGAGCGCGCCGACCTTCCGCATCGCCGGGACCGGACACCTCGTCGCCGACAACGTCGCCAAGAACGGCGGCAACGACGGCTTCCGCGTCACCGGGATGCAGCACGTCCTGCTCGGCAACCGCGCGATCGGCAACCTCGTCGACGGCATCGACCTCCAGTCCGGCAGCCTGTACGAGGTGCGCGACAACAAGGCGCTCAGGAACGGCGGCGAGGGGATCGAGAACAGCGCCAACGACGTCCTCGTCCGAGACAACGTCGCGAAGAAGAACCGCATCGACCTCGCGAACAACAACCCGGTGAACGTCACGTTCGAGGAGAACGAGTTCGAGACGGGCGGAAAGAACACGCAGGGAGAGCTGGAGTAGGAGCAAGGGAGAGCAGGGGAGAGGGGCGCCTTCGGCGCGGGGACGTCGGGTCCCGTCGTCGATGGGGGGGCTCCGCGCCAGCGCGCTCTCTCTTGCTCTCTCCTGCTCTCCCTTGCTCTCCCCTGCTTCCCCTCACTTCCAGGAGTCGAGGAGTTCCTCGTAGCGGACGGTGCGGCCGGGGGGCTTCTCTTCGTCGAGCTTCGGCTTCGGGCTTCCTTCGCGGTTCAGCCAGACGTCCGCCGGTTCCTCTTGGTTCAGCTTCGGGGGGCACTCCTTCATGCCGGCGCGCTCGAGGCGGGCGAGGACCTCGTCCATCTCGCGGGCGAGGGTGTCGAGCGCCTCCTGCGGGGTCTTCTCTCCGGTGACCGCGAGGCTGACGTTCTGCCACCAGAGCTGGGCGAGCTTCGGGTAGTCGGGGACGTTCGTGCCGGTCGGGGTCCATCGGACGCGGGCGGGGCTGCGGTAGAACTCGACGAGGCCGCCGAGACGCGGCGCCGCCTCGGTGACCGCCTCGGAGCGGAGGTCGGAGTCGCGGATCGGCGTCAGGCCGGTGAGGAACTTCTTCAGCGAGACCGTCTTCGAGACCGTGAACTGGGCGTACAGCCACGCCGCCCGCCGGCGCTTCTCGGGCGTGCTCCGGAGGAAGGTCCACGCCCCGCAGTCCTGGTACCCGAGCTTCATCCCCTCCTCCCAGTACGGGCCGTGCGGCGACGGCGCCATCCGCCACCGCGGCGTGCCGTCGTCGTTCACCACCGGGAGGCCCGGCTTCGTCATCGACGCGGTGAAGGCGGTGTACCAGAAGATCTGCTGCGCGATCCGGCCCTGGCTCGGGACCGGCCCCGCCTCGGAGAACGTCATGCCGGCCGCGGACGGCGGCGCGTACGCCTTCAGCCAGTCGCGGTACTTCACGAGCGCGTAGACCGCGGCCGGCCCGTTCACCGCGCCGCCGCGCGAGACCGACGCGCCGACCGGGCGGCAGTCCTCGACGCGGATGCCCCACTCGTCGACCGGCAGCCCGTTCGGGATCCCCCGGTCGCCGACGCCGGCCATCGAGAGCCAGGCGTCGGTGAAGCGCCAGCCGAGCGAGGGGTCCTTCTTGCCGTAGTCCATGTGCCCGTACACCGGGACGCCGTCGATCTCCTTCACGTCGTTCGTGAAGAAGTCGGCGATGTCCTCGTACGCCGACCAGTCGACCGGGACGCCGAGCTCGTACCCGTGCTTCGCGCGGAATCGCTCGCGGAGGTCGTCCCGCGAGAACCAGTCGTGCCGGAACCAGTAGAGGTTGGCGAACTGCTGGTCGGGGAGTTGGACCAGCGTCCCGTCCGGCGCGGTGCAGAAGCTCTTCCCGATGAAGTCGTCGACGTCGAGCGTCGGGAGCGTGACGTCGTCGCCGGCGGCGATCAGCTCGGCGACGGGCGCGACGAGGCCGTACCGGAAGTGGGTGCCGATCAGGTCGGAGTCGTTCACGTACGCGTCGTAGATGTTCCGGCCGGACTGCATCTGGGTCTGCAGCTTCTCGATGACGTCCCCCTCCTGGATCAGGTCGTGCGTCAGCTCGATGCCGGTGATCTCCGAGAAGGCGCGCGCGAGCGTCTTCGCCTCGTACTCGTGCGTGTCGATCGTCTCCGAGACGACCCGGATCCGCATCCCGCGGTACGGCGCCGCGGCGCGCGTGAACCAGCGGAGTTCCTCGAGCTGCTCCTCCCGCGTGAGCGTGCTCGGCGTGAACTCCTCGTCGACCCATCGGGCGGCCGCGGCCTCCAGGTCGACCGGCGCCTCCTCGGCGCACGAGACGAGGAGGAGCGTCGCGAGGGCGAGGGGCGAGTTCCGCATGATCGGGGTTCCGCGTCCGGAGGGGGTTCGACGGGTCAAGCGTACCGGCCGATCGCGGCCATCAGCACGACCGAGATCGCCAGGGCGGGCCACGCCGGGAGGTCGGTGGCGCCGACCCAGGCGAGGTGGACGACCGCCGCCGTGAGGAGGCCGAGGAAGAACCGGTCGCCGCGCGTGGTCGGGAGGCCCAGGAGTCCGCGCCGGGGGACGGAGGGGGAGCGGACCTCGAGGATCGTCAGCGCGGCGAGCGCCGCCGCGACCGAGCCGAACAGGAGGGCCGTCGGCGCGGTCCAGTACATCCAGGACATGGGGCGGTCCGGCGCGGGCGGGGCGAATCCTCGTAGGATAACGGGGCAATCTCGCGGGACGAGGGGCGTCTCGAGGTGAGGCCGTCGTTCGTCCGACTTCCCCCCTACGAGAGGCTCGCCGATGCGTCGCACGATCCCCGCCCCCGCCCGACTCGGATTCGCCGTCCTCGGCGCGCTCGCGGTCCCGTTCCCCGCGATCGCCGCGACGATCGTGGTCGACGCCTCGGGAGGCGGCGACCACCTCGACCTCCCGCCGGCGATCGCCGCGGCGGCGCCGGGGGACACGATCGTGGTGCGGAACGGGACGTACTCGCCGTTCGTCCTCGACAAGGGGCTCACGATCCTCGCGGGGTCCGGCGACGCCCCGGTGGTCGGCGGCGACGCGGAGATCCGGGATCTCCCTTCCGGAGCGGAGGTCCGCGTCGCGAGCCTGACGTTCCATCGGCTCGACCTGGAGTCCTCGGCCGGGTCGATCCACCTCGACGCGTGCACCCTCGGGCTCGACTCGCAGCTGGACGTCCTCGAGATCGACTCCTGCCACCGCGTGACGCTCTCCCGGTGCGTCGTCGATCCCGACACCATGGTCGTGTCGGGCTTCAATGCGGGGACGACCATCACGGATTCGTTCGTGGTCGCGAGCGAGTGCTCCTTCCGCGGAGCCTCCGCGTTCTACGACATCTTCGACCTCGGTCCGAACGGCAGCCACGCCGTCGTGGCGGACGGGAGCGTCGTCTACCTCTTCGCCTCGTCGCTCCGGGGCGGCGACGCCGGCGACTCCGACTCGTTCAAGAACGGCCCGGTCCCCGGGAACGGCGGGGACGGCCTCCGCGCCTCGAACTCCTCGAGCGTTCACGTGCATGGCATGGGAGGGCACGTCGTGAGAGGGGGAGACCCCGGCGTGGCCGACGCCTTCTACGTGGGGAACCCCGGGGACTCGATCGACCTCGACGCGACGTCGAGGGTCGAGGTCTCCGGCGTCACGCTTCGAGGCGGCGTCGACGCCGGACCGGGCCGTGGCTTCGAGTTCGTCCGGCCGCGCGTGCCGGTGCTGAGGCTCGGCGGCTCCGGTCTCCTCGGCGACCAGATCTCGCCGACGCTGCGGGCTCCGATCGGCTCGCGCTACCTCCTGTTCGTCGGCTTCGGCCCGGAGTTCGCGGCGAGCTCGATCGAGACCGACCGATTCGTCGATCCGTCGGGCGCGTCGCTCCTCGCGTCCGGGACGACGGTGGTCGTCGACACGGCGCACCCGATCCCGCTCGGCCCTTCGCTCGCCCTCTCCGCCGGCGCCCCGTTCCACTTCCAGGCGCTCGTCCTCGACCCGTCCGGCCGGCTCTCCTGGAGCACCGCCGCTTCGTTCGTCCTCCGCTGACCGCCGGCGGCTCTTCGAGTTTTCGCGTCCCGGGATCGGGAGGCGCTCTCCCTGACGGTGCGGATGCCACGTTCGACACGTCAGGGAGAACCGCCATGATCCGTTCGATCGCTTCGACCCTCCGCCCCGGACCCGTCGTCCTGCTCGCGCTCCTGCTCCCCTCGGTCGCCGGGGCCGGGACGCTCGTCGTCGACGCCTCGGGCGGCGGCGACTTCCCGGACCTCCCGCCGGCGATCGCCGCCGCGGCGCCGGGGGACACGATCGTCGTCCGGGACGGCGTCTACTCCGCCTTCACGGTCGGGAAGCCGCTCGCCCTCGTCGCGGAGGCCGGGCAGACGCCCGCCGCGGCCGCCGCGGTCGTGACGGGGATCCCGCCGGCGGGGGAGGTCTCGATCGGCGGTCTCGCGCTCGGCCGGGTGGAGCTCCGGGACTCGTCGGGAGCGATCCACCTCGACGACTGCGACGTCGTCGAATCGACGCTGCACAACGACCCCGCGTGCCTCATCGATCGCTGCCGCCGCGTGACGCTGAGCCGGTGCCACGTCACGGGGACGAAGCAGGCGTACCCGGACGTCGCGATCCGGGGGACGACGCGGATCCTGAACTCGCTGGCGGTCGTGTCGCA
>JBICIB010000801.1:0-3107 GCA_043101415.1 Planctomycetota bacterium JB042
ATCGCGCGAGGACGTGAGCGGGTCGGAGAGCTCGTCCCTCCTCCGGCCCCGCCGTGGCGAACGCGAAGACGTTCCCGAACGCGTTCCTCAATCCCCGACCACTAGCCTCATCCCGTTCGAGAAGACGTAGGCGATCGGGTTGGCGCCGGGGGAGGAGGCGGCCCACTGGAGGTCGATCGGGATCCCGACGAGGGTCGGGTCGTCGGGGATCGCGGCGACGAAGGAGAGCGCGCCGCTCGCGTCGGCGGCGAGGCCGAACACGAGCACGGGCGGCGCGTTCAGGAAGCACCCCGGCGCATCGGGGCCGAACGCGTACGGGAACGACAGACCGCCCCACGGGAAGCCGGACGGGCCGGCGAGGAGGAACACGGGGGCCGACGGCGGCGCGCCGGAGAGGCCGAGCTCGACGAGACCGACCGAGGCGACCCAGGGCGTGCCGGAGGCGGTGAAGGCGAGGCCGCCGCACGCCGCGCCGAACGGGGTCAGCGAAGGAGGGACGTAGCCGCCGTCGTACGGGAGCGCGCCGAGGTCGGCGATCGAGCCGTCGGGATCCTGCGTGGCGGGGTTCCCGAGGTCGATCATCGCCGTGCCGGGTGCGAGGTGGACGTCGTCCCCCGAGAGGTCGACGAACGTCGGGTCGATCGAGACGTTCGTCCCGGACGGGTTCCAGCCCGAACCGGCGCCGCTCGACTGGAAGTAGTCGGTGCCGTTGCCGTAGACGTCGTTGTACCGGACGACCATCGGGGTCTGCGCGTGCGTGCGGATGCCGTACGTCCCGTTGAAGGCGACGATGTTGTTCTCGAGCAGGTTCCCGCCGCCGCCGCCGGAGTGGTCGTAGTAGCCGGCCGTGCCGCAGCCGACGATCGTGTTGTTCCGGATCACGGTCGCGCCGAGGTACGGATCGACACCGACGTAGAGGATGTCGACGATCTGGTTCCGCTCGATCGTGATCGTGCCGCCGTGGACGTTCTTGATGCAGATGCCGCGCCCGCAGTGCTCGATGCGACACTCCCGGATCGTGGCGTTCGAGACGACGCTGCAGCAGGCGGCGCCGTTGATGAAGATCCCGTTGTTCGAGAAGCCGCTCCCGCTCTGATCGGAGTTCCGGATCGTGAACCCCTCGATCGAGAACGACGACACGTTCGCGTTCGTGACCGAGATGACGTTCCCCTGCTGGTCCCCGTCGACGACCGTCGTCTTCCAGCCCGCCCCCTTCAGCGCGAGGCCGGACTTGAGCGTCAGCGTCTCCACGTAGACGCCGGGGGCGACCTGGACGGTGTCGCCCGAGCTCGCGGCGTCGATGGCGGCCTGGATCGTCGCGTACTGGGCGGGGACGTGGAGCGTCGCCGCCTCCCCGAGCGGGAGCGCGGAGAGCGAGAGGGCGACGGCGGCGAGGAACGGGTGGTTCCGAATCATGTGGTTTTCCTCCTGAGGGCGAGTTCGGGCGGGCGGCCGGCGGGTGAAACGCGGATCCCGGGCGCGAGCCCCTTGGCCATGATGACAGAAAAAGACGCCGGCGCGGGGGACTCGCGCCGACGTCTCGTCCGTGAGGAGCCGTCCCGGCCCCTCGGACTCGAACCTCCGTTTCGGCGGCCCGCCTACCTCCAGACGACCGTGTAGAGGTTCTGGAGGGTGTTGGAGCCGCCGTTCACCGGGAGGTTGGTCGTCCCGAGCGGGCTCCCGTTCCCGGCGTCGAAGAAGTGAAGGGCCGGGCCGCTCGTCGAGCTGATGCAGCTGTTCGAGTCCCAGCTCGTGACTGCGATCGTGCCGTCGTCCGGGGAGAGGCCGCCGCCCCAGGCGTTCGGATACCCGTTGCCGACATGGAACGGGGTGAACGCCCAGACCGTCGGGTCGGCGAGGTCGAAGTCGAGCCGGCCGACCCACCCGCAGTTGCCGATGCCGCCGAGCGCCGCGAACGTGCCGTGGCTGGCGAAGTCGATCCAGGTCGGCGAGTCCGGTATCGAGACCGCCGGGACGCTGTTCGGACCGATGTGCTCGATCGTGAGGGGCGTGGACGGATCGTGGTCGACCCAGGTGAGCGTCGGGATGTGGAAGCGCGCCACGTCCGACGGGACCTGGACGTTCTGGACCACCATCACGGCGTACTCCTCGTCCGGCGTGATCTCGACGTCGGTGACCAGCGAGAAGAGAGCGCCCGGGCTCGCCGGGACCGGCGACTGATGGATCACCTGCAGGAACGTGGCGCTCTGCGGGTTCGTGTCGACGAGGATCAGGTTGTTCGGGAGGAGCGTCGTGACCGCCGCGAGGTTCCCCGAGCGCGACATGTCCCAGATCTCGACCAGGTTCGTCCCGCCGGCCATGTTCACGGTGTTGAACATCTGCGCCCCGAACGAGGGGTTCGCCGGGTTCCCGTCGATCGCCGTCAGCTCTCGCGTCCCGGTCCCGGGGTCCGTCAGGGTCCAGACGAGATCGAAGATCGGGTGGTACCCGAGTCCGTAGCAGCCGCTCCCCGGCGCCGAGAACAGGGTGGAGAGCCCGATCGGGTGGGTCGCCGCGCTCGACGTGCAGATCTGCGACTGGATGCTCGAGCCGAGGAAGAACTGGCTGCCGCCGTGCGTGTAGAGCGCGGACGTGCAGTTGTCGCTGCAGGTGTTCCCGCCCTGATCGATGATGTTGAAGGTCGTCGGATCGACGATCTGGTACAGGTCGGTGCTCCCCGCGACCGAGCATCCGACGAACACCTCCGCCTCCCAGGAGATCTCGTGGAGGAGCGGGTTCGAGAGCGCGATCGGGGAGGCGCTCCCCGCCGACTCGTCGACGATCACCTGGCTGAAGATCCGGAAGCCGACGATCGACGGCACGGCCGGGATCGGCAGGGCCAGCGACGCGCTCCCCTGCCCGGCGCCGCCGCCGACGACCGGGATCGGGATGAAGAGGAACGGGTTCGGCGGCGTCAGGTCGACGGAGACCGTCCCCCCCGCGAACGGGATGGACGCCTCCTTCGTCGACACGAGGAAGTACGCCAGCGACCCTCCGGCCGCGCGATCGAGACGCATCTGGAAGCCGAGGTTTCCGATGTTCGGCCCGTTGGCCGTGTGCAGCGGCACGAATCCGCCGGCGCCGGCGGTGCCGGCCCCGAACGGGTA
>JBICIB010000802.1:0-2558 GCA_043101415.1 Planctomycetota bacterium JB042
CTTCCGATCTGGTCGTTTCGGCGAGACGTACGTGATGGACTGGGGTCTGGCGAGGATCGTCGGCCGCGTCGACGAGCACGACCTGCCGCCGGTCGAGTCGATGCGCGACGACGTCGATCCGGCGTCCCCCCTCCGGACGATGGCCGGCGAGGCGGTCGGGACGCCGTTCTTCATGGCCCCCGAGCAGGCGCAGGGACGCCTCGAGGCGATCGGTCCGGCGACCGACGTCTACGCCATGGGGTGCGTGCTGTATCGGCTCCTGACCGGTCTCCACCCGTACGAGGAGGCCGGCGTCTCGACGTCGCGCGAGGTGCTGGACGCGCTGCTGACGGGGCCGCCGGCGCGGCCTCGGCGTCTCGACCCCGACGTCCCGCCCGAGCTCGAGGCGATCTGCGAACGGGCGATGGACCGGCGCGTCGACCGGCGGTACGCCACCATGGCGGAGTTCGCGGACGACCTCCGGGCGTTCCAGGAGAACCGTGTCGTCCGCGCGCACGCCACGGGGCCGTGGGCGGAGTTCGTGAAGTGGGTCGCCCGAAACCGGGCCGTCGCTCGGACCGCCGCGTTCGCCGTCGTGGCGTTGATCGGGTCGACGGCGTTCTTCGTGGCGAGGATCGACCGCGAGCGCAGGGCGGCGGAGGAGAGCGCGGAGGTCGCCCGGGAGGTGAACGCGTTCCTGACCGACGACCTCCTCGCCGCCGTGCGCCCCTCGCCGGAGGAGGGGCGGGGGCGGGACGTCACGATGCGCGAGGTGCTCGACGAGGCGTCGAGGCGCATCGAGGGGCGGTTCGAGGCGCGCCCGGCGGTGGAGGCGGCGATCCGACGGACGCTCGGCTCCTCGTACCTCGAGCTCGGCGAGCCGGCCGCCGCCGAGCCGCACTTCCGGCGGGCGGCCGTCGTGGAGAGCGCGCGGTACGGCCCGGGTTCCGCCGAGGCGCTGGCGGTGAACAACTTCCTGGCGATGACGCTCCACGACCTCGGGCGGTACGACGAAGCGGAACGACTCCTCCGGTCGATCGCCGGCGCGGCGGCGGCGGCCCTCGGAGAGGACCACCCGGAGGTCCTGACGTACCGGTCGAACCTCTCCGTCGTCCTCCGGAAGCGGGGGCGCCTCGACGAGGCGGCGGAGATCGAGCTGGACGTCCTCGGCCGCCGGTCGTCGCGCGGAGAACTGTCGTCCGCCGTCCTCACCAACCTGAACGGGCTCGCGCTGCTGCACTACCGGGCCGGGCGGTACGACGAGGCCGAGGGGCTGCTCGCGCGCGTGGTCCGCGAGGCGGAGGCGTCGCTCGGGCCGTACGCGCCGGAGACGCTCACCTACGCGCAGAACCTCGCCGGGCTGTACGTGGAGCAGGGGCGCGGGGACGAGGCGGAGGAGATCTTCGTCCGCGCGCTCGAGGGGATGTCCGACGTGCTCGGGCCGGACCACGGCCAGACCCTGAACGTCTCGAGGAACTACGCCGGGCTGCTGCGGCGCCGGCAACGGTTCGAGGAGGCGGAGGCGCGGTACCGGGAGGCGCTCGAGCGGTACCGCGCGGCGTACGGTCCCGGCCACGTCGACACCGTCGGCTGTCTCCGCGACTTCGCGGTGCTGCTGCTCGACCGGGGGCGGGCGGACGAGGCGATGCCTTTGCTCGAGGAGGCGCTCGAGAGCCAGCGCCGGGTGTTCGGCCCGAACCACGAGAGCACGCTCTCGACGCTGAGCAGCCTCGCCGTCGTCCAGTACCGGCGGGGGCGAGTCGAGGAGGCGGGGGCCCGGTTCGAGGAGCTGCTCGCCCGGCGCCGGGAGGTGCTCGGCGACGACCACCCCTCCACGCTGACCTCGATGGAGAACCTCATCGCGTTCCACCTCGAGCGAGGCGCGTCGGCGGCGGCGTCCGCGCTCGCCCGTGAGCTGCTGGAGCGGACGCCTCTGGACGACGCGCGCCGCGCCGTGCGCGAGGCGCTGCTGGAGCGGGCGCGCGCCGGAAGGGAGGACGATGACTGAACGGGACGACCCGCTGATCGCGGCGGCCGGGAACGGCGACGCGGCGGCGATCGAGGAACTCCTCCTCCGGCACCTGCCGCACCTGCGGAGCTACGTGCGCCGGCAGGTCGGACCGCTCGTCGCGGGAAAGGAGTCGCTCGCGGACCTCGTCCAGTCGGTCTGCCGCGAGGCGCTGGAGCGGGCGGCGGACGGGCGGCTCGAGCCGCGCGGGGAGGGGGAGTTCGTCGAGTGGCTCCACCGCGCGGCGATGCTGAAGATCCTGAACCGCCACCGCTACTGGTCGTCGGGACGCCGCGACGCGGTCGTGCCGCTCGCGGACGACCGTCCCGCCGCCGACCGCTCGCCGACGGAGGGGGCGGTCGCCCGGGAGGAGCTCGACCGGTTCGCGACGGCGTTCGCGCGCCTCGACCCCGACCAGCAGGCGATCATCGTCCTCGCCCACGTCGAAGGCCTCCCGCACCGCGTGATCGGCGAACGGCTCGGCATCGACGAGGCGCACTCGCGCACCCGCCTCTCCCGGGCGCTGGCGCGGCTGGCCCACCTGGCGGCGGGGCCGTGAGGCGGTCGGTTG
>JBICIB010000803.1:0-10400 GCA_043101415.1 Planctomycetota bacterium JB042
TCTCCACGCTCGCGGCGTTCGAGCCGCCGGAAGAACTCCCGTTCGACGTCGTCCATCTTGAACGCCGACATCCGGAACGCGCGTTCGACGACGACCTGGATCACGACGTCCGGCCGGAAGACGGCGACGAGCGGCGGGTCGAGCTCGTACCCGTGGACCTCGAACGTGCGGGAGAAGTGGGGGACGACGAACGGCAGGAGGTTCTCCCCGAACGAGTCGGCGAGCACGATCGCGGTCGGGAGCGCGTCGTCGTCCTGCTCCCAGACCCGTCGCAGCTCGGTCTTCCACGCGCCGATCCGCGGGACGACCTCGCGCGCGTCGCGCCGTTCGAGGCGGAAGCTCGGCTGGAGCAGCTCTTCCTCGAGGTGGGTCGTCCGCCCCCAGGAGTCGGCGAGCTCGCGGATCGGCGTGACCGAGAACCGCTCGAGCGGGACCGGCGCGAGGCGCGGGTCGGTCGCGGCGAGCCGCGCGAACAGCGCGTGGTACGCGTGATACGCCCCGAGCGGGTTCCAGTGCGTGCCGTACGGGTAATAGAGGAGGGCGTCGTCGTCCCGCCGGCGCACCTCTCGCAGCCGCCCGCGCACGTCGACGAGCGCGGTCTCCCCCCGCTCGCGCGCGCGCTCGACGAGGCGGTCGAGCGGGATCGGTCCGGCCGGCGGTTCGCGCAGCCAGTCCGGCAGGCGGTCGGGATGGATCGAGGCCTTGTCCGGCGCGATCACGGCGACGTATCGGCACCCCTCGCCCGCCAGCCAGTCGGCGCGCCGGCGGATCACGTCGAGGATCGAGTCGAGCTCCTCGTCCGTCGCCGGCCGGAGCCCGCGGTGCTGTTCGACGATCTCGTTCACGGTGCAGAAGAGCCAGCCGTCCTCGCCGACGAGGAACCCGTCGCTCGGCGAGGTCCGGAGGCCGAACAGCATCAGGCGGTTGTACGCGCGGACGAGCGCCGTGCGGAACCGGAACGCGTCGTCGAGGTACGCCTCGAAACGGCGCGGGAACGACCGGAGCGCCTCCCACGTCCCCGGGCGTCCCGGCGGCGGCGCGGGGTCGCGGTTCTCGCTCCGGACGGCGGCCGGGTCGTCCGGCGTGAAGAGGTGGGCCGCCCCGGGGAGCGTGATGCCGACCAGGAAGCACACGATCAGCACGACGTCGGCCGCCGCGCGCGTCCTCGGGTGCCGGTTCGGATCGGGGAGGGGCTCGGTCACGGTCAGAACCGGAAGTAGATGAACGGGTTGTGGGTCCCGGCGGCGAGCTGCATCGCCGACAGGAGGAGGACGGCGACGAGGGCGAGGGCGCCGGCCGCCTCGACCGCGGCCGCCCGGAGCGGTCCGGCGTCCGCGTCGCGCGCGCGGATCCGCGCGACGAGCCACGGGACGACCGGCGTCGCGCCGATCGCGCCGGCGACCAGCGCGAGGAGGACGTTCGGCGTCACGACGGACGCGACGGGGTGCAGCGCCGGGTCGCCGCCGCCGCCGCCGACCAGCGCGCCGAGGAAGGCGAGGGCGTGTTCGAGCGTCTCCGCCCGGAAGAAGACCCAGGCGACCATCACCGCCAGCAGCAGGTACGCGTGCCGCGCGGGGCGCGGAGAGCGCTCGAGGATCGCGCCGAAGCCGGACCGCTCGACCACGAGGAAGAGCCCGTGCAGCGCGCCCCAGACGATGAACGTCCACTGGTCGCCGTGCCAGAGGCCGCAGAGGAGGAAGACGATCCAGAGGTTCAGGACCGTCCGGATCCGGCCGATCCGGTTGCCGCCGAGCGGGATGTAGAGGTAGTCGCGGAACCACCGCGAGAGGGTCAGGTGCCAGCGGCGCCAGAATTCGGTCACCGACCGCGCGACGTACGGGTGGGCGAAGTTCTCGGGGAACGTGAAGCCGAGCATCATCCCGAGCCCGATCGCCATGTCGGAGTAGCCGGAGAAGTCGAAGTAGATCTGGATCGAGTACGCGACGAGGCCGACCCACGCGAGCCCGGCGCCGATCTCGCCCGGGGGGAGCGCGAAGACGTGGTCCGCCGCGACGGCGACCGTGTTCGCGACGAGCATCTTCTTGCCGAGCCCGATCGTGAACCGGCGGACGCCGGCGGCGAACGCCGCGCGCCGGATCGTCCGCGCCGCGATCTCCTTCGCGATCTCGCGGTAGCGGACGATCGGCCCCGCGACGAGCTGCGGGAAGAGCGCGATGTACATCCCGAACGGGACGATCCGCCGCTCGGCCGTCACGTCCCCGCGAAAGACGTCGACGACGTACGACATCCCCTGGAAGGTGAAGAACGAGATGCCGATCGGGAGCGCCACGTCCGGGACCGCGAGGCCCGCGCCGCCGAACGCCTCGGCCAGGCGAGAGAGGTTCGCCCCGAGGAAGCCGAGGTACTTGTAGGCGACGAGGACGGCGAGGTTCCCCGCGATCGCGAACCCGAGGATCCAGCGGGCGCGCCCGGTCCCCCGGGACCGCTCGAGCAGGAGGCCCGCGCCGTGGTTCCACGCGATCGACGCGAGCATCACGAGCACGATCTCCTGCTCCCCCCACGCGTAGAAGAAGAGGCTCGCGAGGAGGAGCCACGCGTTCCGCAGCGCGCCCGGGAGCGCGAAGTGGACGAGCAGGACGACCGGGAGGAACGCGAACAGGAAGACGGTCGAGCTGAAGACCATGGGCGGCGATGAGGTCCGCGAGGCGCGGGAGCCTCGGCCGGGCGGGACGCGTTCGGGCCGGTGAGGGTAGCAGATCGACGGGCCGGTGGAGCCGGGGCGCCTCTTCCGACGATCCCTCCGGCCGGCGAGATTCCTGCCGCGCCGAGGTGGAGGTGAAGGTGGAGGTGAAGGTGGACGACCTCGCCACGGGAGCGGACACCGGGCGGCCGGACACCGGGTCGCGGGAGGGCGAGGGGAAGACCGGGTCACGGGTGACCGGAAAGCCGGGGGACCGGAAGGCCGGAAGGCCGGAAGGCCGGAAGACCGGAGGAGGGCCCGCACCCGGTCATCCGGTGCCCGCGACCCGCGACCCGGCTGCCCGTGAACCCGGTTCTCCGCGACCCGGTCTTCCTCTCCCTCTCCCGCGGCCCGGTGTCCGAACAGGAGCGCGTGAGCCGAGTCGACGGACTCGTGACCCGAGCGCGTTCCTCCGGTTGTCTTCGGACCCGGCTCCTCTTGTTCCCCGCTCACACCCGCCCGAGCGCGAACCCCTTCGCCACGTGATTCCGCACGAACCCGATGACCACCACGCCCGGGACCAGGGTCAGCACGCCCGCCGCGGCGAGGACGCCCCAGTCCATCCCGGCCGCGGAGACGGTGCGGGTCATCGTCGCCGCGATCGGCTTGGCGTCGACCGAGGTGAGCGTCCGCGCGAGGAGGAGCTCGACCCACGAGAAGGTGAAGCAGAAGAACGCGGTGACGCCGACGCCGCCCTTGATCAGGGGGAGGAAGATCCGGACGAAGAACCGCGGGAACGAGTAGCCGTCGAGCTTCGCGGTCTCGTCGATCTCGCGCGGGACGCCCGACATGAACCCCTCGAGGATCCAGACCGCGAGCGGCACGTTGAACAGCATGTGCGCGAGCGCGACGGCGAGCGGCGTGTCGAACAGCCCGACGCTCGAGTAGAGCTCGAGGAACGGGAGGAGGAAGACCGCCGGCGGGGCCATCCGGTTCGACAGGAGCCAGAAGAAGAGGTGCTTGTCGCCGAGGAAGCGGGTGCGGGAGAAGGCGTACGCGGCCGGGAGCGCGACGAGGACCGAGAGGACGGTGTTCAGGAGCGTCGCGGCGAGCGAGTTCAGGTAGCCGCCGTACCACGACGGGTCGGTGAAGATCGTCCGGTAGTTCTCGAGCGTCGGCGCGTCCGGCCAGACCGTGAACCCGCCGAGGATCTCGTCGTTCCCCTTCACGGACATCGAGACCATCCACCCGATCGGGAGGAACGTCGCGGCGAGCCAGAGCCAGAGGAGCCCGCGCCTCATCTCCCTTCCTCCCGCTCGCGGAGGGTGAGCGCGGTGTAGAAGACGTAGCTCATCGCGAGCACGATGAGGAAGTAGACGAGCGAGAACGCCGCCGCCGGTCCGAGGTCGAACTGGCCGACGGCGAGGCGGGTCAGCGTCTGGCTCAGGAAGGTCGTCGCGTTCCCCGGCCCGCCGCCGGTCAGCACGAACGGCTCGGTGTAGATCATGAAGCTGTCCATGAACCGCAGGAGGAGCGCGATCGTGAGGACGCTCTTCAGGCGCGGCAGCTCGACGTGCCGGAACACCTGCCACCGCGACGCGCCGTCGATCGCGGCCGCCCGGTAGGACGGCGCCGGCACCGCCTTCAGCCCGGCGTACGCGAGGAGGGTCACCAGCGGCGTCCAGTGCCAGACGTCCATCGCCAGCACCGTCGCCCACGCGTCGACCGGATCGAGCGTCGGGTCGTAGTCGAGCCCGAGCGCGCGCACCGCGCGCCCGCCGAGTCCGATGTCCGGCCGCGTGAAGACCAGCCAGACCGTCCCGACGACGTTCCACGGGACGAGCAGCGGGAGGGCGAGCGCGGCCATCGCGAACCCCGCGAGGGCGCCGCGCCGCGGCATCAGGAGGGCGAGCCCGAGCCCGAGCGGCAGTTCGAGCAGGAGGACCGCGGCGGAGAAGCCGAGCTGCCGGAGGAACGCGGCGTGCAGCTCGGGGTCGCGGAGCGCCTTCCGGAACCACTCCCAGCCGACGAAGACCCGCTGGTCCGGCGAGAGGATGTCCTGGACCGAGTAGTTCACGACCGTCATCAGCGGGACGATCGCCGAGAACGAGACGGCGAGGACGACCGGCAGGACCAGCCACCACGAGCGGTCGTCGCGCGGGCGTTCGCTCACGACGCGGCCTCGCCGTCGACGAACTCGACCGCCCGCGCCGCGTCGAACGCCACGCGGCACGCGCCGGGGGCCGGAGCCGGCTCGGGGTCGGGGACCGCGGCGACGACGCGGCGGTCGCCGATCCGCACGAAGACGAGCCGCCGGTGCCCCTCGTCGACGACCTCCTCGACCTCGGCGGCGACGCTCTCGGCCTCGTCCGCGGGGGCGAACCGGACGTCCTCCGGGCGGACCCCGACCGACCGCCGGCCGTCGCCGCCGAGCCGGACCGCGCCCGACTCGATGCCGCCGGGGAGGAGGTTCATGCCGGGCGATCCGAGGAAGCGGGCGACGAAGACGTCGGACGGGCGCGCGAGGAGCTCGCGCGGTGTCCCCTGCTGGACGACGCGGCCGTGGTCCATCACCACGACCCGGTCCGCGATCGCGAGCGCCTCGCCCTGGTCGTGCGTGACGTACACCAGGGTCGACGCGATCCGCCGGTGCGCGGCGCGGAGCGAGTCGCGCAGCGCGCCGCGGGCGGCGGGGTCGACGGCGGTGAGCGGCTCGTCGAGGAGGACGGCCGCCACGTCGTCGCGGACCAGCCCGCGGCCGAGGGCGATCCGCTGGCGGACGTCGGCCGGCAGCCCGCGCGTCGAGCGGTCGAGGACGGCGTCGAGGTCGAGCCGCGCCGCCACGTCCTCCGCCCGGCGCCGCCGTTCCGCCGCGGGGACGCCGCGGTTCCGGAGCGGGAACTCGAGGTTCCCGCGGACGGTCATCGTCTCGTAGACCACCGGGAACTGGAACACCTGCGCGACCCCGCGCTCGCGCGGCCCGAACGCGGTGACGTCGGATCCGCCCAGCCGGACCGCGCCGCGGGTCGGGGAGAGGAGCCCCGAGACGAGGTTCAGGAGCGTCGTCTTCCCGCACCCCGACGGTCCGAGGAGCGCGTGGATCTCGCCGTCCGCGAGCGTCAGGTCGAGCGGGCGGAGCGCCCACTCCGCCGCGCCCGGGTAGCGGTGCGCGAGGTCGCGCAGCTCAATCCGCGCCATGCGCCGCCTCCGCCGGCCCGATCCTCCGCCCGTCCGCGTCGAAGACGACCGCCCGGCGCGGGTCGAGCCAGACCTCGCCGGCCGGGCCGTCCGCGTCCGCCGCGCGTCCGGTGAGGAGGAGGCGGAGCGGGAGGCCGCGGTGGCGGACCCGCACCCGCGTCGCGTCGCCGAGGCGTTCCGAGTCCTCCCACTCCGCGTCGAGGCGGATCGCGTCCGGGGATCGCGGTTCGAGGGAGAGGTGGTGGGGTCGCACGCCGAGCGTCGCGCCGTGCGGCGGGATCGAAGAGGCGACGGAGGGCGCGGCGAGGGCGGACGCGGGGAGCGGCACGCCGGTCGCCAGCGACAGCGAGGCCCGGGAGCCCGCCCCGCTCCGGACGAGCGGGAGGAACTGCATCGGCGGGTCGCCGAACAGCGCGGCGGACCGTCGGTCGGGCGGGCGATCGAACAGCTCCCGGGCCGGCCCGTGGGCGACGACGCGCCCCTCCTCGAGCAGGACGACGTCCCCCCCGAACGAGAGCGCCTCGGACGGGTCGGTGGTCGCGAGGAGCACGGTCCGGCGGCCGTCGACGAACAGCCGGCGGAGCTCGGCGCGGAGCTCCTCGCGCAGCTTCAGGTCGAGGTTCGCGAGCGGCTCGTCGAGCAGGACGACGTCGGCGTCCTTGGCGAGCGCGCGGCCGAGGGCGACCCGCTGCTGCTGCCCGCCGGAGAGCGCGGCCGGGCGGCGGTCGAGGAGTTCGTCGAGCCGCAGCCGGGCCGCGATCCGCCGCACGCGGCGATCGATCTCGTCGCGCGGCACGCGCGCCACCCGGAGCGGCGACGCGAGGTTCTCGAACACCGTGAGCGAGGGGTAGTTGACGAACTCCTGGTAGACCATCGCCACCGACCCCTCGACGCGGACGTCCCCGCGCGTCGGATGGTCGAGGCCGGCGACGAGGCGGAGCAGCGACGACTTGCCGGCGCGCGTCGGCCCGAGGAGGGCGGTCACGCGGCCGGCCGCGATCGTGAGGTCGACGCCTTCGAGGTGGCGCTCGCCGCCGACCGTCCGCTCCACGCCTCGAATCCGCACGCCGCCCATCCGGCGCAGCCTAACGTTCGGAAGGGGCGAGGGCCGATGTGCTACACTCGCCGACGGCGGTCGGGTGCCGCCAGAGTCCGATCGCTTTCCCCCCCCGAACCCACACCGAGAAGAAGAGGACCCGCGCGTGCAAGCACGACACCGCCACGGGACGGCTCTCGCCGTCGCGACGCTCCTTTGTTCGTTCGCCGCCGGCGCGAACGGCGCCGAACTCTCGCTCGACGGCCGCCGGGCCCTCGACGTCTACATGGCCGATCGCGTGCGGATCGAGGTGAGCGGCGCTCCCTTCCGCGCCGTCACGGCCCTCGTCGACGTCTCTCCCGGCCCGGCCGAGATCGCGGGCGAGACCGTCGACCTCGGCTTCACGCCGGCCGTGATGGTGGTCCCGCTCGGGACGATCCCGGCGTCCGGCCACCTCTCCGTCCTCTGTCCGATCCCGATCGACCTCGCCCTCGACGGCCTCGACGTGTTCCTGGTCGCCGCGGTCGTCGATCCGCTGGCTCCGTCCGGCTACGACTTCAGCAACGGGGCGTCGGCGCACCTCCGCCGCCGCAACACCGAGCTCGCCGGACGATCGACCGGGAAGGCCCCGCACTTCCTCCACCACCGGACGTTCAACCAGGGGACGCCGGTCGAGTTCGCGCTCGACGCGTTCCGGTTCCCGAACCTCGCCGGGGCGACCGCCGACGTCTACGTCACGGCGGCGAAGACGCTCGCGGAGTGGGAGGCCGACCCGACGCTGACGGACGTGCGCGGCGCGCCGACGCCGTTCTCGTTCTCCTCCGGCGGGGTGCAGGCGAACTCGTTCACGCTCGACACGGGGACCCTCTCCGGGGCGGCGCCGGGGACCGGCGTCGGCGTCGGCTACGACGTGGTGATCGACGTCGACCAGGACGGCCTCCGCGACGGCGTCGACCTGGCCGACGGGTACGGCGACGAGGCCGGGTTCTACGTCGTCCACGACCTGACCCAGCCGGGTCCGCTGACGTGGAAGGAGGTGACGTACTCCGGCGGCTCCTTCCTCGGGCAGGACCTCTACTACCCGACCGACATCGCCACGATGGGGAAGCTCCCGCTCGTCGTCGTGAGCCACGGGAACGGGCACAACTACCAGTGGTACGACCACATCGGCGAGCACCTGGCGTCGTACGGCTACATCGTGATGAGCCACCAGAACAACACGCAGCCCGGCAGCCACACCGCCGCCACGACGACGCTCACGAACACGGAGTACCTCCTCGCCAACCAGGACAAGATCGACGGCGGCGCGCTGAACGGGCACGTCGACGGCGACACGATCGTCTGGATCGGCCACAGCCGGGGCGGCGACGGCGTCGTCCGGGCGTACGACCGGATCGTGAAGGGGATCTACACGCCGGTGAACTTCGACCTCGAGGACATCCGGCTGATCTCCTCGATCGCCCCGGTCGACTTCGGCCAGTTCGGCAGCTCGAACCCGCACGGGGCGAACTACCACCTCTGGGTGGGGCAGGCGGACAACGACGTCTGGGGCTGCGCCGGGTCCGACACGGCGCAGTGGTACAACATCTACGATCGGGCGACGAACGCCAAGCAGTGCATCTCGCTCTACGGCGTCGGGCACGGCGACTTCCACGACGGCGGCGGTTCTTCGGTCGCGCAGGGGCCGTGCCAGGTCGGCCGCGCGAACACGCATCGGATCATGAAGGGGTACCTCCTCGCGCTCCTGAAGTTCCACCTCGAGGGGAACCTCGCGTGCGAGGAGTTCCTCTGGCGCCAGTACGAGGACCTCGCGCCGATCGGGGCGCCGACGTCGAACCCCTGCGTGGTGGCGAACCTCCAGTACCGTGAGCGGTCGGAGACCGGCAAGTTCGTCCTCGACGACTTCGAGTCGAACGACCTGCCGGGGACGTCGAGCTCCGGCGGCGCGGTGACGTTCGACTTCGTGCCGCGCGAGGGGAACATGGACGACGCGAACAGCAACTTCACGCACAACGAGAGCGACCTCTGGAACGGCTTCACGAACGACGGCTCGAACCCGGACCAGAGCCGGGGGATGGTCTTCTCGTTCGACGGCGGGCAGGACCACCTGCTGACGTTCGAGATCCCGGCCGAGCACCGCGACCTGCGGCGGTTCGACTCGCTCTCGTTCCGGGCCGCGCAGGCGAGCCGGCACCCGAACACCACCCTGGTGCTCGGCGATCTGACGTTCACCGTCGGCCTCGTCGACGCGCACGGGACGGAGAGCGCCCTCGACATCGGCGCGTACGGCGGCGGCGTCGAAGAGCCGTACCAGCGCCTCGGCTGCGGCAGCGGCCCGGGGTGGAACAGCGAGTTCGAGACGATCCGCCTCCGCCTGCGCGACTTCGTCGCCAACGGCAGCGCGCTCGACCTGGCGGAGCTCGCGGCGGTCCGGTTCCGGTTCGGCCCGAGTCACGGCGACGCCGTCGGACGCATCGCGCTCGACGACATCGAGTTCACGAACGACTGATCGAGAGGACCCGCATCCATGAAGACCTCCCACCTGATCCTCTCCCTCGTCCTCGGCGGCGGCGTCCTCGCCGGGGCCGTCACCGCGTTCGTGCGGACCGTCGCCGACGACGACCGCTCGCCCGAGGCCGCGCCGCCCCCCGCGGCCGAGCAGCCGGAGATCGAGCTCGTGTCGGCCCGGCGTTTCGCGCTCGACACGCCGTACACGCACTGGTGGCGCGCGGAGCAGCCGCGGTTCGACGGCGGCTGGCTCGTCGTGCTCCGCGTCGATCACGAGCTGGTGCGCCCGCGGCAGACCGCCGAGCCGGTCCTGGTCGTCGGGGACGAGACGGCCGAGCGGCTGAACGTCGGCCTCGGCTCGGGACGCGTCGTCGCGCTGGTGCCCGGCGACGTCGACCTCGCGGCGTCGCCGATCTTCTTCGCCCCGCCGGCGCTCCCCGAGGAGCTGACCGAGGCCGACGTCCGCGCCCGGCGGGACGAGGCGGTCGCGGGCGGGGTCGATCCGATCGGCGCGGAGGCGGTCGCGGCCGCGCTCGGCGAGCCGCTCCGGTTCCCGTCCGAGGACGAGCTGCGCGTCCACGCCGCCGACGTGATCGAGCGCCACGCGCCGGACGAGGTCGACCTCGTCCGCGGGCTCCGGGTCCCGCGGATCCGGTGATCGGCCGGGGAAGCGGGTGCGATTGAAAGAATCTTTCGCGCCCGTCCCCCGAACTGCCCCTTTTCTTTCGGTCGACTGCAGCTATCTTTCAAGGTCCGTCGGGTCCGCCCCGACGATCCCCTGCGGTCCCCCGAGAAGCCGCAGACGCAGAATCGCAGGTCCGAGCCCGAGGATCAGCCCACCTCGCGGACCTCACCCAGCTCGGTAGAGGCCGATGGTCGCCGCGACCACCGGCCTCTTCCTTTGGGGGGACTCCTCGCCGACCGACGTCCCGTGCGACCTCCGACCGTGCCGTCGGGGGTCGTGCTCGAATCGGACCGAGACGGAGAGAGGGCCGGCCGGAGCGCGCTCCGGCCGGC
>JBICIB010000804.1:0-4333 GCA_043101415.1 Planctomycetota bacterium JB042
GATGCGCATCCGCGGCGTGGGGGCGCGGCGGCGCCGCGAGCGGTCCCCCGACGCCCACTGGCGGCCCGAGGCGGGGGCGCCCCCGGACGTCTCGGCCACGCGGACCGAGGAGGAGGCGGCGCTCGCCCGCGGGCTCGTCGACCTGCCGGACGACGTCCGGACCGCGGTCGCGCTCCGCTATCAGGACGGGCTGACGTTCGCGCAGATCGGCGAGGCGCTCGCGTGCTCGGCGTCGCACGCGCACGACCGCGTCCGCCTCGGCCTCGACCGCCTCCGCCGCGCGCTCACCGGCGCCGGCCTCGCCGCGCTCGCCGCCGACGCGCGCGCCCTCGAGTCGACGCTCTCCGCCGTCGGCGAGACGCCGGTCCCCGCGGCCCTCGCGCCGCGCCTCCTCGCCGCGAAGGGGGTCACCGCCGTCGGCGTCGGCGTCCCGTCCGTCGTCGCGGCGCTCTTCCTCGGGTCCGCGATCGGCCTCGCCGCCCTCGGCGACGACGAGCCCCCGTCCCTCGTGTCCCCCGCCGCCGTCGACCCGCCCGCGCGCGTCGCCTCCGTCGCGGCGTCCGACGGAGCTCCGGCCGGCCTCGTGCGGGAGGAGGTCCTCCCGTTCGGCGAGACCGAGGAGGTCGTCGTGCTCACCGAAGAGCCGCCGCGAGCCGCGGCCAACGCGTTCGATCGGACCGCCGAAGCCGACGGGCCGCCGGTCGTCGTCGCGGGGCGGGTCGTCGACCCGGCCGGCCGGCCGCTGGAGGGGCTCGAGGTCGAGGCGCGTTCGCTCGATCGATCCGGCAAGGGGCGGCCGGTGATCGGCGGGACGTCGGTCAGCGCGCGCGACGGCTCGTTCGCGATCTCCCTCCCGGCGCCGCCGCCGACGGGCGAGACGTGGGCGTTCCTGGTCCGGTACGAACCGCTCGTCCTCGACTCGGCGAGCGCGCTGGTGAAGCCGGAAGGGACGCGCGAACCGATCGTGCTCCGCGTCCACGACGTCCCCGACGAGGTCGAGGCCCCCTGGTCGCTCGAGCTCGTCTTGCGGGACGACGCGGGCCGCCCGATCGCCGACGCGGCGGTCGCGCTGCACCGGCGGGTCCGGCGCGGCGCCCACGGAGCGTTCCTCGCCGCCGAGGCCGCCGGCCGGACCGACGCCGTCGGCCGCGTCCTCCTCTCCGGCGAGGTCCGGGGGACGAAGAAGCTCGTCCTCCACGCCGACCACCTCTCCGCCTTCGCGCCGTCGGTCGACCTCGAGGTGCGCGACGCGGCCGGCCGGCGCGAGCTCGTCGTGTTCGACCCGCGCGACCTCGCGGGGCGCGTCACGGACCCGGCCGGCGGGCCGGTCGCGGACGCCACCGTCGCCGCCGGGGACGTCTCGGTCACGACCGACGCCGACGGCCGGTTCCGCCTCGACGACGTCGGCCCGGCCCTCGTCGCCGTCGCCGTCGACGCCGGTCCGCGCGGGACCGCCGCGCTGCACTCGGTCGCGACCGGACGCGACGACCTGGTGGTCGAACTCGACCCGCCCGAGGGGACGCTCGGCACGATCGTCGGCCGCGCCTACGACGCGGAGAGCGGCGCGCTGGTCCGGGTCCCGTGGTACGCCGACGTCGACGTGCTGACGGTCGACGACGACCTCCCGCTCGACGCCGTGTTCGGCGACCTCCTCCCGAACCACGCCGTCCCGATCTCGCGCCAGCAGATGGACATGGGCGACGCGCCGCCGCCGGCCGAGACGTTCCGGGTCGATCGCGTCCCGCCGCGTCGGGTCGTCGTTCGGCTGAAGCTCCCGTACCGCGCGCCGGTCTTCCTCGGCCCGTACGACCTCCGCGAGCAGCGGAGGGTCGAGGACGTCGTCGCCCGCGTCCCCGCGCCGGCGCGGATCGAGGGCGTCGTCGTCGACGCGGACGGGCAGCCGGTGCCGTACGCGTACATCGGCGTCACCGGGACCGGCCCCCGTTCGCGGGAGGTCGTCGGCGACCACGACGCGGTCGTCCGCGCCCTCGGCGGCCGCGGCGCGCCGCTCCCGTCCCTCCCCCACCGGACCGCCGCGGACGGCCGCTTCACGATCGGGGCGCTCCCGGTCGGGCTGCCGCTCCGGCTGGTCGCGCTGCACGCGACGTTCCGCCCCGCGACCGGCGACCCGCTCACCCTCGCCCCCGGCGAGACGCGGGACGGCGTGACGCTCCGCCTCCGGGTGGAACGCGAGCGATGAGCCCGACCGAACGGCTCGAGGCGCTCCCGGCCGAGCTCCGGCGTGCGGTCGAACTGGCGGTGATCGAGCGCCTCACCCCGGCGGAGATCGCCGACGCCTGCCGGTGGTCCGAACGGGGCGCGCGCGGGAGGGTCGCGCGCGGGCTCGCGCGCCTGCGGCGGACGGGCGCCCGGCACGACCGGGCGGCGCTTCGCCGAAGCGCCGCGCGCGACCCGACGCCGGTCCCCGCCGGCCTGCTCGCCGCGCTGCTCCGGCTCGACGAAGGACGCCTGGGGGGGCGTCCGCGCGCGCCGGCTCAGGTCCCCGCCTCGAACTTGATCTTCCGCGACCCCGCGAACAGGCGCTCGACCTGATCGCGGACGTCGTCGAGGACGAACGCGACGATGTCGTCGCCCGGCTCGAGGACGGTGTCGCCGGTCGGGAGGAACGCCGCGCCGTCCCGGAAGACCGAGCCGACGATCGCCCCCTCCGGGAGGCGGAGGTCCCGCAGCGACTTGTCGGTCGCCTTCGACCCCTTCCGGACCAACAGCTCGGCCGCCTCGGCGCCGCCCGATCCGATCTTCTGCACCGCCAGCACCTTGCCGGGGCGGACGAAGCGCGCGATCTCCGACACCGCGAGGAGACGCGCGTTGACGACGCCGTCGAAGCCGAGCGCGCGGATCAGCGGCACGAGCCCCGGCTCGCGGGTCAGCACGATCGTCCGCTTCACGCCGCGCTGCTTCGCGTAGAGCGCGGCGACGAGGTTCATGCGGTCGTCGTCCGAGGCGGCGACGAAGCAGTCGACGGTGCCGTAGTCGACCTCGCGCCCGACCTCGGCGTCGGAGACCCAGCCGTGAAGGACGAGCACGCCCTCGATCGACTCCGCCGCCTGCTCCGCTCCCTCCCGGCTGTCCTCGAGGAGCACCTTGTCGGCCACCCCGTCGAGACGCCGCAGCACCTCGAGCCCGATCTTCGACGCCCCGTAGACGACGACCCGGCCGATCGATCGGGCGTCCTCTCCGATCAGGGCGCGGAAGTCGTGCTCGCGGTCCTTCAGCATCAGGAGGTAGACGATGTCGCCGATCTTCAGCTCGTCCTGGCCGCGCGGGATCCGGACCTCGCCGCCGCGCTCGAGGGCCGCGACCAGGAACGGCCGATCGGGGAACTTCGTCGCCAGCTCGGCCAGCGACTGGTCGTGGATGCCGACCTCCTCGGGGACCCGGAACGCGCGGAGGAGGACCTCCCCCTCGGCGAACTCCGCCCCGAACGTCACCCCCGGGCTCTTGATCAGGCGCAGCGCGGTCTCGACCGCGAGGACGTCGGGGTTGACGATCCGATTGATGTGGAACGACCGCTTCTCGACCACCGCGTCCGCGGCGGAGAGTCGCGGGTTCCGGACCCGGGCCAGCCGCCGCTTCGCGCCGAGGGCGTGGGCGAGCATGCAGGAGACGATGTTCACCTCGTCCGCGTTCGTGACGGCGATGAACATGTCGGCCTGGGCGACCGAGGCCTGTTCGAGGACGTCGACGTCGGTGCAGCTCCCGGCGACCGCCTGCACGTCGACGCGGTTCCGGAGCGCGCCGATCAGCTCGGGCTCGGGGTCGATCACGACGATGTCGTGCTTGTCCTCCGAGAGCTCCCGCGCGAGGTTGAAGCCGACGGCGCCCGCTCCCGCGATCACGATCTTCATCCGGTCGAGCTCTCCGGCGGCGTCGAACTCTCCGGCGGCGCCGGGCTCTCCGACGGCCCCGCCTCCTCCGGACCCGCGAGCCGCGACCGCAACGCGTCCCGCCGCTCGACGTCGGCGGCGGAGACCCCCTCCGGCGGCGCCCCGTTCGGGAGGGCCTCGAGCGCCGGCCCGGTCTTCCCGTCCGCCGCCAGCGCCTCGGCGAGGCCGACCGACCAGACGAACGAACGGGCGGGCGAGAGCGTCTCGCCCGCCAACGCGCGACGGTACGCGGCGACGGCGGCCGCCGCCTGCCCGAGGGCGACGCGAGCGCCCCCTTCGAACGCGGCGAGCTCGAGGTACGGGGTCGGGTCGGCGTCGGCCTCGGGCGGCTCGGCGTTCTCCACCAGCTCCAGCACCTGTCCCTGGTCGCCGAGCGCGACGTACGCCCGGCACGCGTCGACGCGGGCGCGGATGCGGGTCGGCGC
>JBICIB010000805.1:0-12905 GCA_043101415.1 Planctomycetota bacterium JB042
CCCCGGCCGAGTCGCCGAAGAACGTCCGCAGCGGGTCGCCGGTCGCGCCCGAGTAGACGACCGCGCGGCCCGACTCGATCCCGTTCGGGGTCGCCCCCGGCCCGCCGACGATCACGTCGGGGACGCCGTCCTGATCGACGTCGCCGGCCGCGTGCACCGCCGCCCCGAACCGTTCGAGCTCCTCGTCCCCGTGGAAGGAGCGGATCAGCGACCCGTCGAACCCGGAGTGGAGGAACGCCGCGCCGGTGACCTGGCCGGTCCCGGAGACCGCGGCCGGCGCGCCGATCAGGACGTCCGGGCGTCCGTCCTGGTCGACGTCGCCGACGCCGGCGACCGCCTGCCCGAACAGCCCGAGATCGTCCGTCCCGAACCACTCCCGGATCGGCGTCCCGTCGGCGCCGGACAGGACGACCGCCCGCCCCTCGGGGGCGAGATCGCCGTCCGCCTGCGCTCCGGGGGCGCCGACCAGAACGTCGGGAACGCCGTCCCCGTCGACGTCCCCGAGATCCGAGACGGAGAACCCGGCGAGTTCGAGCGGATCGTCGCCGGAGAAGACGTGGATCACCTTCTGCGCGAAGAGCGACGGCGCGGCGACGGACACCAGGACCCACGACAGCAGCGCGCGCGGCGCGCGAGACGAAATCGACATGCCCTCGTCCTCCTTCTTCGTTCGCGACCGCCGCGAGGGTGGGGCGCGGTCGCGTTGGGACGGGCAGATCGATGCAGCCCTTGGACGATTCCAGGAGTTGGAGGGTTCCGTCGCGGTGAGAAGAAACGTGACGGGAGAGGAGCGGCGCGGGTCGTCGCGTCAGTCGGCGACCTCGAGATCGAGCACGTGGACCTCGCCGTCGACGACGTCGATCGACGGAGCGGCCTCCGGACCCGCGCGCCGCGTCTCGTCGAGTCGGAAGAACTCGTCGGGAATCGGCTCGACTCGACCCGAGCCCGCCGAATGTCCGCCGACCGAACCTACCGGACGCGGACGAGCTTCAGGAGCCCGACGAACGGAGGCTCGATCGAGGTCGGGCCGAGGGAGGAGCTCGTCTTCGGCGTGCTCGGCGGACCGGTCGTGAAGTCGTGCTCGTGATACGTGCCGTTCCCCACGCCGGTGCTGTTCCAGGCCGACCCCGACCCGCTGACGAACTTCGCGAGACCGGTCGTCCCCGCGTGCGTGTGCGGCATCGGGTGATCGTGCGACAGGTCGACCGTCGCGCTCCCGCCGGTCGTCCCGATCGCCGCCTCGTTCGTCACGCCCTTGACGAACCGGTCGGTCAGGTCGGGCGTCGCCCTCCCGAGGAACGGCGAGAGCGGGTCGGTGACCGGCTGCCCGTCGCAGATCGCGAACCCGTCGGGGAGCGGGACGGCGGGGTCGAACCGCCACCAGTCGAAGACGACCCCGAGCGGCACGAGGTCGAGCGCCGGCTCCTTGTTCCGCGGCGGCGCGAAGATCGCCTGCCCCGCCTTCCCGAGGACCGCCTGCGCGCCGTCGACGCGGACGGCGGGATCGGGGACGATCCGGAACTGCAGCGTCGTCGCCGCGGCGGCGACCCGGTGAGAGACGACGAGCCGGCGGTACGTCCCGGAGACGACCTGTCCGGAGACCTGCGTCGAGCCGACGCCGTCGAACACCTCGATCGTCGGCTGCCCGAGGGGGAACGGCGTCGAGAGGTCGACGGCGAACGTCACCCACTCCCCGCAGTACTCGCGGTGGTTCGGCAGCGTCTGCGCGACGAAGCCGCCGGGCATCAGCGACGTCACCTCCATCGCGAACTCGCCCGACGACCCCTCCGCGCCGTCCGCGGCGATCCGCTTGAACAGCAGGCTCGTCTGCGAGAAGAGGCCCGTCGGGTCTCCGAGCGGATACCAGAGCTCGGGCGGGATCGCCGGGTTCGCCGTCCCGAGCGTCCACGACTCGAACCCTCCGTTCCCGAGGAGGTTCTCGTGGTACGGATGGACCTTCGCGACGCCCTGGAGCTGCGCCGACGCCGCTCCGCCCAGCGCGACCATCGCGGTCAGCGCGGCCAGCGCCCTCCCCGATCCGCCGACCCTCCCGCGCCCCGTCCTCCGCGTCGTCCGCACCGTTCTCGTCGCATCCATCGGTCGCTCCCTCCGTCTTCCGTCCTCGTTCGGTCCGACGCGGGCGGACGGTCGAGAACGACCGCCTCGAGCACCCGCGCGACGGGAGGAGGGTTCGGCCCCGAGGCGGTGTGTCACGTCGTTCTCGGGGACGAGCCGGGGAAAGGCGGCGGCGCGGGAGCGATCCCGCGCCGCACACGCACGAGCCGGCCGCGCGAGGGACGCCCTCAGTCGCAGTCCCGCAGACAGGCCAGCAGGTCGGCCGCGACGCCGGCGAGGCAGACCGGGTTCCCGCCGCACGCGGCGCCGGCGGCGAGCGCCTTCACGGTGCACTTCACCTTGCACCAGTCGATGCCGAGCCAGGCGGCGGCCGGACCGGCGACCAACCCCTGCTTGAGCGACGGGATCATCCCCGACTGCTCCATCAGGGCCTTCAGGATCTCCTTCTCCTCGGAGCTGTAGCTGTCGAGATCGGGGACGTTCATCGTGGGTTCTCCTCACGTTCCTACGGGTCGTCGAGCCGGACACCTCGCCCGGCGATCGGCGGAACGACGCGGCACGGAGCGGCCCGCCGCAAAATCGGACGCGGAGCGACGGAACGCGAGGAGGGCGGGCGCGAAGGCCCGGAACGCGCCGGTCGGGAATCAGGCGTCGTCGTGGGCCGCGAGGAGCCGGATCAGGCGCTCCCGCACGGCGGGCCACTCGTCGCGAAGGACGGAGAAGACGGCCCAGTCGATCGGCGTGCCGTCGGGGAGGACGTACCGGTGGCGCAGCGTCCCCTCCTCCACCGCGCCGAGGCGGGCGACCGCGGCCCGCGACCGCGCGTTCCGGGTGTCGACGAGGAACTCGACCCGGATGCACTCGAGGACCTCGAAGGCGTGCGCGAAGAGGAGGAGCTTCGCCTCGGTGTTGAACGCCCGCCGGTGGTACGGACGGCCGAGCCAGGTCCACCCGATCTCCGCCCGCCGGTGCTCGCGGTCGAGCTCGGCCAGCCGCGTGCTGCCGATCGCCTTCCCCGTGGAGCGGTCGATCGTCGCGAACGGGATCGCGTCACCGGTCCGCCGCCGCTCGATCGCGGTGTCGATGTACTCGCGCAGGTCCGCCGGCGTGTCGATCTGCGTCGGCGTGAACCACCAGAGGTCCGGATCGAACGCGACCTCGGCGAGGTCCGCCGCGTGCCGATGCTCGAGCGGCTCGAGCCGCACGTGGCGCCCCTCGAGCACGGCGTCGCGAGCTCCGTCAACGCGCGGCGCGGCCTCTCGTTCGTCCCCGCCCGACGGCTTCGACATCTCGCTCGCCTCCTTCGATCGGGCCGCCGGGTCCTCCCGGACGGTCGACCGGTTCGGCAGGATACGGGGCGGCGAGGCGACGAGGGGGAACCCCGCGCGTCCGCCCGTCGTTTCCGGGGAGGTCGACGACGCGGTCGTCGCCCGCCCGCCGCCCAGGTGTCGTCCCGCGGAGCGCTCCATGTCGATCCTCGCGCCGCCGTCGCTCCTCCTCGCCGTCCTCTTCCTCTCTCCCCCCCAGGACGCTCCCGCCCCGTCCTCGACCGACGGTCCGACCGACTTCGAGATCGCGCCGTTCACGTTCCGGTCGGCGCGCGGCGAGACGGTCGAGGCGGAGAAGGGGACCTTCCGGGTGATCGAGAACCGGCAGGACGGAGGGACGAGGCGGATCGAGCTGGCGTTCGTCCGGTTCCCGACCACGGGCGACGCCCCCGGCCCTCCGATCGTCTATCTCGCCGGCGGCCCGGGCGGCTCGGCGACCGGCGCCGCGACCGGCCCGCGCTTCCGGCTCTTCCAGGCGCTCCGCACGGTCGCGGACGTGATCGCGTTCGACCAGCGCGGCACCGGGATGTCGCACCGGCTGCCGGACTCCGGGCTCTCCGAGAGCCTGCCGCTCGACGAGCCGGTGACGCGCGCGTCGATGCACGCGGCGGCCGTCGACTTCACGCGACGGTGCGCGGCGGCGTGGCGCGAGCAGGGGGTCGACCTCGACGCGTACGACGCGGTCGAGAGCGCCGACGACCTGATGGACCTGCGGCGCGTCCTCGGCGTCGAGCGGATCGCGCTCTGGGGGATCAGCTACGGCACCCACCTCGCGTTCGCGACGCTCCGTCGGCACGGCGAGCACGTCTCCCGCGCGATCCTCGCGGGCGTCGAGGGGCCGGACCACACCGTCAAGCTCCCGAGCGCCGACCAGCGACTGCTGGAGGAGATCGCGCGGCGCGTGAACGACGACCCGTTCGCGGCCGAGGAGTTCCCCGACCTGCTCGGCTCGATCGAGACGCTCCTCGCGCGCCTCGAGGCGGAGCCGGCGCGGGTCGAGCTCCTCCACCCGCAGCTCGGCCCGGCGGAGGTCATCGTCTGCAAGCTCGACGCGCAGCGGGCGATCGCCGCCTCGCTCCGGGGACCGTCGCGGTTCGCGCGCCTGCCGCTCGCCGTGAAGCGGGCGCTCGACGGCGACCTCAACGACCTCGCGGGGCAGATCCCCTCGATGCGGCGGATGCGGCTCGACGCGATGAGCGCGGCGACCGACTCCGCCTCCGGGATCTCGCCGGACCGGCTCGCGCGGTTCGAGCGGGAGCGGGCCGGCACGCTCCTCGAGTGGGCGATCAACTTCCCGTTCTTCGCGGTCCGCGAGGGACTCGGCGTCGAGGACCTCGGCGACGCGTTCCGCGGCCCGCTCGAGAGCGACGTCCCGACGCTCTTCATCAGCGGCACGCTCGACGGCCGCACGCCGCCGGAGAACGCCGAGGAGATCCGATCGGGGTTTCGAAACGGCGTCCACCTCGTGCTGGACGGCGCCGGCCACAGCGACCCGCTCTTCCTCTCGAGCCCCGCGATCCTCGAGACGATGCTCGCCTTCCTCCGCGGCGAGCCGGTCGCGGACCGGACGATCGAGCTCCCCGTCGTCGACTTCGCGATCGAGTGACCGGAGGCGGGGGAGGCCATCCGCCCTGAAATCGGACGCCTCAGCCGACCCGACGGATCGGCTTCACGCGGCGTCGGGGACGGCTCTTCACGAGGTCGTGAGCGGCCTGAAGGCTCAGCCAGAACTCGGGAGTCGTGCCGAACGCACCCGCCAGAAGCCACGCCGTCTCCGGAGACACGGCGCGTCGTCCTCGCACGATTCCGTTGATCCGCTGGAGCGGTACTCCCAGATGCTCCGCCAAAGCGAGCTGGGTCATCCCGAGAGGCTCGAGGAACTCCTCGAGCAGGATCTCTCCGGGGTGGGTCGGCGTTCGATGGCGAGGGATCATGGCGGCGGGTACTCCTTCAATGGTCGTCGACGATGGCGACGTCCTCGGCGTCCGTACCGGCCCACCGGAACACGACCCTCCATTGGTCGTTCACCCGGATGCTGTGGCGTCCTTCGAGGTCTCCCCGCAGCGCCTCGAGCCGATTGCCCGGCGGAGACATCAGGTCTCTCAGCGTTCGGGCCGCGTTGATCATGTCGAGTAGCATGACCCTCCGCACATCGGCGGGAATACGCCGCGACCGGCCGCTCGAACGACCGTGAAACAAGTCTTCCGTGGCCGCGTCCCCGAACGACAGGATCATCGTGGAACAATGGCCGTTGAACACCAAGCGTTCAAGCGACCATCTTACGAAGTCGCCTTCACCAAGCCACGCCCCCTTCCGGATCCTCGAGACGAGGCTCGCCTTCCTCCGCGGCGAACCGGTCGCGGACCGGACGATCGAGCTCCCCGTCGTCGACTTCGCGATCGAGTGACGGGCGCGGGGGCGCGAGGCGCGTCACTCCAGGTCGAGCCCCTTTCGCGCCCGCCGCTCGCGCGTCTCCGGCCTCTTCGCCGCGGCGACGTGCTCCCGGAGCAGGCGCTGCCGCGACGCGGTCATCCGGTCCCAGCGCTCCCTCGCGACGCGGCTCGACGCGAGCACGTGTTCGAGCTCCGCCGGCGGCACCTCGGACGCGCGGCGCAGGACGAGCGCGACGCGGTCGCCGACGTCGACGCCGGCCCTCGCGCAGAGCGGCGCCGGCAGGTCGAGGAACCACCGATCGTCCCAGCGCTTCAGGCTCCGCCGCCCGAGCGGCACGCCGACGAGCGTCCCCTCGACCGTCGTCGTCCCGTCGAGCCGCCACGCCGCGACGGCGCGCGCCGGGACCACGACGTACCGCGGCAGCGACGCGTCCTTCCGCTCGACGACCGCCCGGAGCTCGACGTCGCTCATTCGACGCGGCGAGGCGGCCGGCGGTGGCGCGGGTTCACGGCTCTGCCTCGGCGCCGATCACTCGGCCGGGTTCGTCCGCGAGAAGTAGCTCGTCATCAGGTTCCGGTAGTTCGGGAGGTGCGCGGAGAGGAGGTTCCCGAGCCCCTCGACGTCGTTGCGCCAGTCGCGGTGGAGCTCGCCCGCCACGCTGAACCAGTTCACGATCTGAGCGCCCGCGTGCGCCATCCGCGTGATCGCCGCGTCGCGCACCGTCCGGTCGAACGTGCCGGACGCGTCGACGACGACGAACACGTCGTATCCCTCCTCCAGGGCGGAGAGCGTCGGGAAGGCGACGCAGACGTCCGTGACCACGCCCGCGATGATCAGCTGCCGGCGGCCCGTCGCCTTCACCGCCGCCACGAACTCCTCGTTGTCCCAGGCGTTGATCTGGCCCGGACGCGCGAAGTACGGAGCCTCGGGGAAGAGCTCCTTCAATTCCGGAACGATCGGACCGTTCGGGCCGGTCTCGAAGCTCGTGGTCAGGATCGTCGGCAGCTCGAAGTATTTCGCCACCGCCGCCAGCGCCAGGACGTTGTTCTTGAACTCCGACGGCGTGTGGTCCTGCACCAGGGAGATCAGTCCGGCCTGGTGGTCGACGAGCAGGACCGCCGCGTCGTCCTTGGAGAGCCGTCGATAGGTGAACTTGTCGGTCATGGTCGGTCTCCGGGCACGGGAGCGTGCGCTCCGACGGAGGGAGGAGGAGCGACGAGGCGGATCGCGCGCGCGATCCTCGCCGGGTCCGTCGCCCCGCCCCGCATCCTAGGGCTCGGGGGGTTCGGGGGGTTCGGGCTCCGATCGAGGGCTCGACCTCGACGCGCGGGTCCTCGGACCGCGCGCAGTCGCGGTCAGCGCTCCTCCGACCGCGCCTTTCGGAGCTGCTGCTCCGCCTTGTCGCCCCGCCACCACGGGACGAAGCGCGCGGCGAGCATCATGGAGACGAGGGCCACCGGGACGGCCCACGTCAGCTCCTCGATGCCGTAGATCGCTCGGACCGCGAGCAGCGCGAACGCGGCGCCGATCAGCAGGCCCACGAGGAAGACCTGGATCAGCAGGGACTTCGGCACCACCACCCAGTCCTCGCGCAGCGGCTCGGGGAGCGCGCGCCGGAGCTGTTCGAGATCGCGGTCGAGGGTCGCGTCATCCGTCATGGTCGACCTCCTTCGGGCGGCTCGGCCACGCCGCCCCGGCCCCATCGTACGACGGACCCCGCGCCGCGTTGGCGCGAGTGTTCGAGGAGGTCGGCGGCGCGGTGTCCCCCACGTCCGCATCGCGCCGACTTGCCCGATCCGCCGACCACACATAGGGTGATGCATGAGAAGAAGGGGAGCTCGATGGACACGATCCGCCGTCTGCTATCCGTCCCGCTCGTGGCGATGACCGCCCTCGAGAACGGTCCGCCCGTCATCTCGAACCACTCGCTGACCGAGAACCGCCCCGTCGGCTCGACCGACATGTCGAGCGGACTGATGGATCTGCCGGCGGAAGGCCAGGGACAGGACTCCGCGGCCGAACTCTCCGGTCAGATCACGAACCGCTCCAAGACGGTGAAGGTCCGGGACATCAAGCTCTGGTTCGAGGGCCCGAACGGCAAGCTCACCACATCGGCGGGCGGCGCGCCGGCCACCGGGTTGAAGGTCGGCAACGCACAATCACCCGGAGGTCTGAAGAACGCGCCGCTCGCGGGTTCGAGCGGAGGCGTCGCGACGTTCAACATGCCGGGTCAGGACTCGATCGAGCCGGGGAGCTCGATCGACTACGAAGCGCAGATCGGCGCGTTCACCGAGCCGAACAACTACAAGATCAAGATGGCGTTCTCGTCGACGAAGGCCGACAAGCACTACGAGATCGGGGGGGAGGGCTCGTTCGACCGGCGAATCGACGAACGGCTGTTCGACGGACACGCGCCCTCGATCCGGACCGGAGTGGTGTTCGGCGTCGTGAACGAGGACGGGGTGTCCCCCATCGACGGCGTGACCGTCGAGCTGATCTCCAACGATCCGAACGTGGAACTCCTCGGGGGAGACGTCCTCGACGCGACCGGAGCGTCCCTTCCGAGCGCCTCGGTCTCGATCCTCCCGGACGGCGTCACGGCGTCGGTCTCCGGTCTCGATCTCGAGAATCCGGAGGGCGTCTCGATCTGGCTCGACCTGACGCAGCCGTATCAGCAATCGACCGTGTTCCGCGTGCGCGCGCGCTATCCCTGATCGAGGACTCGGACGAAGAGGCGGGCCCGCTCACGGACCCGGAAGCGGGTCCGCCTCACCGCACGATGCGTTCCTCGATCTCCGCCGCCCCGACCTCCGCCAGCGCGTCCTCCAGCACCTCGACCGCGCGCAGGAGCTCCGCGACCTCGATCCGCTCCTCCGGGGTGTGGTCGAGCGTCGAGTCGCCGGGGCCGTACGCCGCGATCGGGCAGCGCCAGGCCGGGCCGAGGACGTTCAGGTCGGAGGTCCCGGTCTTCCGCTTGAAGCGCGGGGTCGCGCCGCGCTTCCGCCACGCGCGGGTGAAGGCGCGCGCCCACGGGCTCGACCGGCCGTCCGACCAGGCCGGCTCCTCCCCGGACCGGACCAGCCGGACCTCCTCGTCGAACGAGCGGAGCGCCCGCTCGAGCGCGTCGACGTCGAACGCCGGCGGCAGCCGGAAGCCGCACGTCAGCCGCGCCTCGTCGTGCAGGCCGTCCGACGACGTCGCGATCGACCGCAGGCTCGGCATCAGGCGGTCGAACAGCGCGTCGACCCCCTCGTTGAACGCCGCCGCGTGCCGCTCGACCCGGCCCCACCACCGGCACGCCCGCTCGGCGACGCTCCCGACCGGCCCCGCGCTGTGCCCGCCCGGCTGGCGGAGCATCGCGTCGAACAGCACGCGCCCCTTGTAGCCGAGCGTCAGCGCGTCGGCGCCGCTCGGCTCGCCGATCAGGCAGAGCTCCGGTCGCAGCGTCTCCAGGACGTGCCGCGCTCCTTTCGAGGTCGCCGCCTCCTCCTCGACCGCGCCGATCACGTGAATCCGGACGCCGGGCGGCGGCGTCGTCCGCGTCGCCGCCGCGACGAAGGTCGCGAACGGCCCCTTCGCGTCGACCGTCCCGCGGCCGTGCAGCACCCCGTCCTCGAGCCGGACCGGGATCCGCCCGGGGACCGTGTCGATGTGCCCGAGCAGCACGACGTCCCGCCACCGCCCGTCGTCCGGAGGCGCCCCCGCGCGCACGCCGACCGCGTTCCCCGCCCCGTCGACGCGGGCGTCGAAGCCGAGCCGCGCCATCCGGTCGACCAGCCACCGCGCGACCGGCCCCTCGTCGCCGGAGACCGACTCGATCTCGACCATCCCCCGCAGCAGGTCGACCACGGCGGCGTCGTTCACGAGAGGACCTCCGCGACGGCGTCGATCGCGCGGTCGAGGTCGGCCCGCTCGATCACGAGCGGCGGGAGGAGTCGCAGTACGTTCGTCCCCGCGGCGAGCGCGAGGACGCCTCGCTCCTCGAGCGCCCGGACGAACGGCGCCGCCCGTTCCTTCAGCTCGACGCCGAGCATCAGCCCGAGCCCGCGCACCTCGCGGATCCGCGGCGCGTCGATGGCCGAGAGCCGCGCGAGCGCGCGCTCCCCCTCCTCCGCGGCCCGCTCGACCAGCCGCTCCTCCTCCAGGACGTCGAGCGCCGCGAGGGCCGCCGCGCACGCGAGCGGGTTCCCGCCGAACGTCGACCCGTGGCTCCCGACCGGGAGCGCGCCGACGCGCGGGCCGACCGCGACCGCCCCCATCGGGACGCCGCCCGCGATCGCCTTCCCGAGGCAGAGGAGGTCCGGGACGACGCCGGAGTGCTCGCACGCGAGGAACCGCCCCGTCCGGCCGAAGCCGGTCTGCACCTCGTCGAGGATCAGCATCGCGCCGCGCTCGTCGCAGAGCGCGCGGAGCTCGGCGAGCCCCTCCGCCGACGCCGGCCGGACGCCCCCCTCCCCCTGCACGACCTCCACGATCACCGCCGCCGTCCGGTCCGACACCGCGTCGCGCCACGCGTCGACCCGGTCGAGCGGCGCGTGCGCGAACTCCGGCACGAGCGGCTCGAGCCCGCGGCGGTACCGCGGCTCCCACGTCGCCGACAACGCGCCGAGCGTCCGCCCGTGGAACCCGCGGACCGCCGCGACGACGCCCGGCCGCCCGGTCGCGAGACGCGCGAACTTGATCGCCGCCTCGACCGCCTCCGCGCCGGAGTTGCAGAGGAAGAACCGGTCGAGCCCGGGCGGCGTCCGCGCGGCCCACCGCTCGAGGAGCGCGGCGCGCCGGTCGTTCGCGAACGAGGGGAAGAGGGTCGTCAGCGTCGCCGCCTGTCGCGCGACCGCCTCGGCCCACCGCGGGTGTCCGTGCCCGATCGCGGCGACGCCGTGCCCCGACGTGCAGTCGACGTACGACCGCCCGTCCGCGTCGAACAGCCGCGCCCCCTCGCCGCGCACGATCGTCGGACCGCGCAGGCCGAGCACGCCGGTCGACCGCGCGCGCTCGACCGCGGCCGGGTCGATCTCCGTCACGCTCATCGCGCGCCCTCCGCGTCCGCGCCCGCCTCGACCTCCGCGACGATCGCCGTGCCGCGCCCGTCGAGCGCCCGTGTGATCGGCCGCTCGACCCGCGCGTCTCCGAGGACCACCCGCCGCACGCCGCCGGCGAGCGCCTCCTTCGCCCCGAGAAGCTTGATCCGCATCCGTCCCTTCGCGAACGTGGTCGCCCCGTCGAGGTCGCCGGCGGGGATCTCCCGCACGAGCGACGCCGGGTCGTCGACGTCCGCGAGCAGCCCCGGGACGTTCGACAGGATCGCCAGCGTGTCCGCGCCGAGGGCGGCCGCGGTCGCCGCCGCCGCACGATCGCCGTCGACGTTCACCGCGAATCCGTCGTCCGACAGCGCCGGCGGCCCGAGCACCGGCAGGCACCCAGCGGCGAGGAGCGGGCGGAGGAGCGACGCGTCGACCTCGCGCACGGCCCCGGTGTACCCGTCCCTCAGCACGCGGACGCGCCCCCCCTCGACCGCGCGGATCGCGGTCTTCCGCGGCCCCTTCCAGAGCCCGCCGTCGAGCCCCGACAGCCCGACCGCGCGGACGCCGCGGCGCTGCAGGCGCTCGACGATCGCCGCGTTCACGCCGCCCGCCGCCTGCACCAGGATCTCGAGCGCGCGCCGGTCGGTGAACCGGCTCTCGTACCCCGACGGCGAGGTCACGAACCGCGGCGGCTGCCCGAGCGCCTCCTGCAGGAGGTTCGCCGCGTGCGAGCAGCCGTGCACCAGCACCAGCGGTCCGCGCGCGCGCGCCGCCGCCACGTCGTCGCAGACCGCGTCGAGGTCGACCCCCGCGCTCCCGCCGATCTTCACCACGTTCATCGTCGTCTCCGTGCGCCGTCAGATCGGGCAGAGCCCGAAGAAGTCGAGCCCGCGCGCCTCCTCGAGACCGAGCATCAGGTTCATGCACTGGACCGCGCTCCCCGCGGCCCCCTTCCCGAGGTTGTCGATCGCCGACAGGACGACCACGCGGTCGGACGCCTCGTCGCGCGCGAAGCCGACGTCGGCGAGGTTCGTGCCGGCGAGGATCTTCGGCTCGGGATAGCGGTACGCGCCGCGGCGCTCCTTGACGATCCGCACGAACGGCTCGTCCCCGTACGCCTCGCGGTAGAGCCCCCACAGCTCCTTCTCGTCGAGCGGCCGGGTCGGGAAGACGTGCGCCGTCGCCGCCGCGCCGCGGACCATCTCGATCGCGGTGACCGACATCGACAGCGGGAAGTCGCCGAGCTCCTGCGCGACCTCGGCCTGGTGGCGGTGTCCGGTCGGGGCGTACGCGCGGACCGCGCCGGCGCGGACCGGGTGGTGGCTCGCGTCGCTCGGCCGCCCGCCCGCCTCGGACGAGCCGACCTTCACCTCGACGACCGCGCGCTCGATCAGCCCGTGACGCGCGAGCGGGAGGAGCGCCAGGTTCACCGCGGTGGCGTTGCACCCGACGCCCGAGACGCGCGTCGCGCCGGCGAGCGCGTCGCGATGCAGCTCCGGGAGGCCGTAGACGAACTCCCCGAGCCGCTCCGGACACGGGTGCGGCGCGCCGTACGTCGCCTCGTAGCGGCCCGGGTCGCGCAGCCGGAAGTCGGCCGAGAGGTCGACGAGCGCGCCGGCGCCGTCCGCGAGCCGGTCGAGGTCGGCCGCCGTCTCGCCGTGCCCGAGCGCGACGAACCGGACGTCCGCGGAGAGGAGGTCGTCCGGCGGGGAGAACCGGAGGTCGGTCCGGCCGCGGAGGTTCGGGTGCGCCTGGTGGAGCGGCCGTCCGGTGAGCGAACGGGACGTCGCCTGGACGACCTCCACGTCGGGGTGGCCGAGGAGGAGCCGCAGCAGCTCGCCGCCCGCGAAGCCGGAGCCGCCGACGATCGCGACCTTATGCATGGCCGACCTCCCGCGCGCGCGCCGGCGCGCCGCCCTCGTCCGCCCCCGCCGCCCGCTCCAGCGCGTCGACGATCCGCGCCGGGATGTCGACGCCGGTCGTCTCGATCGAGTTCCGGAACTCCATCGTCGCGTTCACCTCCCCGACAAGCAGCGCGCCGTCCGCGGTCTCGAAGACGTCGACCGCGACGATCCCGCCGCCG
>JBICIB010000806.1:0-5166 GCA_043101415.1 Planctomycetota bacterium JB042
GGGTCGGCGCGCAGGGGGGGCGGCCGCCGCCCGCACGACCCTCGCCACCCCCCATCGGGTGGGCGACCGGGTTCTGCGCGACGCCGCGAACGTGCGGACGACGCCCGAGCCAGCGCTTCCGCCCGGCCTTGCCGAGCGACACGTTCTGATGGTCGAGGTTCCCGATCTGCCCGATCGTGGCGCGGCAGTTCGCGTGGACCTTCCGCTGCTCGCCCGACGGCAGGACCAGGATCGCCGCGTCGCCGTCGATCGCGGAGAACTGGATCGCCGCGCCGGCCGAGCGGCCGATCTGACCGCCGCGCCCCGGCTCGATCTCGACGTTGTGCACCGTCAGGCCGACCGGGATGTCGCGGAGCCGCTTGCAGTTCCCGACCTTCGGCTCGGCCGTCTCTCCGGAGAGGACCGTGGCGCCGACCCGCAGGCCCTGCGGCGCGAGGATGTAGCGCTTCTCGCCGTCAGCGTAGTGCAGGAGGGCGATCCGGGCGCTGCGGTTCGGGTCGTACTCGACCGACGCGACCTTCGCGGGGATGCCGTCCTTCTTGCGACCGAAGTCGATGCGGCGGTAGCGGCGCTTGTGGCCGCCGCCCCGGAACCGGGCCGTGGTGTGGCCGTGGTTGTTGCGGCCGCCGGTCCGGCGCTTCGGCTCGAGCAGCGACTTCTCGGGCGCCTTGCGGGTGAGGTCCGAGAAGTCGAGCACCGAACCGAATCGGCGCCCGGGAGAGGTCGGCTTGTACTTACGGATACCCATGGCTTCCGAACCTCAGATGAAGTCGATCGACTGGCCGGACTTCAGCTTGACGAGCGCGCGCTTCTGGTCGGGGCGGCTCCACGTCCGCCAGCCGAGCCCCTTCGTCTTCCCCTTGCGGAGGACGGTGTTGACGGACACGACCTCGACGTCGAACAGCTTCTCGACCGCCTTGCGGATCTCGACCTTGTTGGCGTCCGGCGCGACCTCGAACACGTACTGGTTCGCCGCCTCGGCCAGGGTCGAGCCCTTCTCGGTCACGACCGGCTTGCGGATGATGTGGTACGGGTCACGCATGGCTCAACCTCGCCGTCACCTGCTCGAGCGCCTTGCGGTCGAGGATCAGGACCTTCGAGTTGATGACGTGCTCCGCGTTCAGGTCGCTCGCCATCTGGATGTCGACGCGGCGCAGGTTGCGGAACGACTTGAAGAGGTTCTCCCCGCGCTCGGCGATGACGACCGTGGCGCGCTCGCCGGCGGCCTCGAGCTTCTCGAGGATCTCGACCGCCTGCTTGGTCTTCGGGGCGTCGAACTTCATCCCCTCGACCAGGCGGACCTCTCCGTCCCGGAGCTTCGCGAGGAGCGCGGACCGGAGCGCCTCGCGGCGCATCTTGCGCGGCAGCCCGTTGACGTAGCTGCGGTGCTTCGGCCCGTGGGCGATGCCTCCGCTGCGCCAGATCGGGGACGCGAAGTCGCCGGCGCGGGCGCGCCCGGTCCCCTTCTGACGCCACGGCTTGCGCTCGCTGTGCGCCACCTCGGCCCGCGTGAGCGTCGAGTGCGTTCCGAGCCGGTGAGCGGCCGTGTAGTGGAGATACGCCTGGCGCAGCAGCTTCTTCCGGACCACGTCGCCGAACGGGGCGAGGTCGACGTCGACCGCCCCGAGGCTCCCGTCGCCGGCGTTGTAGCAGGTCACGTCGACCATGGGTCTCCTCACGACTCCTTGCGGGCGCGGCAGGCGCGCGCGGCGCGGATCTGGACGAACCCCTGACGCGCGCCGGGCACGGCGCCTCGCAGGACGATCGAGTTGTTCTCGGCGTCGACCTCGATCACCTCGAGGTTCCGCACGGTCGCGCGCTCGTCGCCCCAGTGCGTCGCCATCCGCTGCCCCTTCAGGACCTCGCCCGGCTGCGAGTGCATGCCGATCGCGCCCGGGCCGCGCTGGTTCATGTTGCCGTGGGTCCGGCGCTTCCCCTTGAAGTTGTGCGCGCGGATCGTCCCCTGGAAGCCACGTCCCTTGACCGTGCCGACGACGTCGACCCGGTCGCCCGGCTCGAAGACGTCGACCTTGAACTCGGCGCCGACCTCGAGGTCGGTCGGCTCGTCGAGCCGGACCTCGCGCAGGAAGCGGTGCGAGTCGAGCCCCGCCTTCTTGAAGTGGCCGTTCTCCGGCTTGGAGAGCACCTTCTCGCGGACCGGCTCGTAGGCGATCTGGACCGCGAAGTAGCCGTCACCCTCGGCGCTCTTCACCTGGGAGACCCGGCACGGCCCGGCCGTGATCACGGTGACCGGGATCTGCTCGCCTTCGTCGGTGAAGACGTGCGTCATCCCGACCTTCCGCCCCATCATGTACTTCGGCGCGCTCATCGTGCGTCCTCTTCGAAGCCCCGCGGGCGACCTAGGCCTTGACCCGGATGTCGACGCCGGCGGGGAGGTTCAGTCGACTGATCGAGTCGACCGTCTTCGCCGTCGGGTCGGTGATGTAGATCAGCCGCTTGTGCGTCCGGATCTCGAACTGCTCGCGCGACTTCTTGTCGATGTGCGGCGAGCGGAGGACCGTGTACCGCTCGATGCGCGTCGGCAGCGGGATCGGACCCGCGACGCGGGCGCCCGTGCGCTTCGCCGTGTCGACGATCTCCGTCGCCGACGCATCGAGCCCCTCGTGGTCGAACGCCTCGAGACGGATGGTGATCTTCTGGTTCAGCATCGAACGCGGTCCAAACGGGAAACGGATCCTCGGACTCGGTGTGGCGCACCCTCGTGCAGGCTTGGCGGCGAAGCTTCCCCGACCGGGCCAACTTCGCCCCGGAGAGCCGCTTACCCTTCCGCAGGGTCAGCACTGCACTTCACTTAGAGTGGGCGCACAAAGACCGGGCAGTTTAGAGGAGCGGAGCCATGAGTCAACCCAAACCTCGCCCCTGAAGGAGGAGTGCCGGCTTTTATTTCGGGGGGTCCCGGGCGGCTCGGGAGGGGGCCTCGAGAGGGGGAGCGACGGGACGCCGGGAGAGGGGCCGGCGCCGGGTCGGCTCCCCCCGGGGAGCGCGGCCTCAGAGGGTCAGCTTCCGGGAGACCTCTTCCGGCACGACCGCGTAGTCGGCCGGCTCGAGGGAGCAAGACGCCCGTCCCTGGGAGAGGGAGCGGATCGTGGTCGAGTAGCCGAAGGTCCCGGAGAGCGGGATGTGTCCCCGGACCAGCACCGGCTCCTCGTCGGTCACCAGCTCGGAGACCGTGGCCCGGCGGGTGTTCAGGTCGCCGATCACGTTCTTCATGTACTCGGACGGCGTCCGGACCTCGAAGGCCATGATCGGCTCCAGGACCTGGACTCCGCCCTTCCGCATCGCCTCGTCGAACGCCTGCTCGGCCGCCACGGCGAACGCGGTGTCGTTCGTCTCCCCCTCGACCCAGTCCCCGTCCAGCACGGTCGCCCGGATCCGGATCACCGAGAACCCGAGCCCGAGCCCGGAGACCGCCGCCGACTGGACCGCCGCCTGGATCGCCGGGACGTAGATCCGGGGGACCCGCGCCTCGGTCGCCTCGTTCTCGAACCGGAACGTCTCCTTGCCGTCCCCCGGCTCGACCCGGAGCTTCAGCCGGGCGTAGAGCGGCTTTCCGCCGACCTGCTTGCGGAACTCTCCCCAGGCCGTCCCCGCCGCGCCGATCGTCTGCTTGTAGGCGACGCGCGGCTGACCGACCCGGGCGTCGACCTTGTGGTCGGACAGGAGCCGGTTCTTCAGGACCTCGAGGTGGAGCTCCCCCATCCCGGAGATCAGGGTCTGCCCGGTCTCCTCGTCGACGCTCCACCGGAAGGTCGGGTCGTCCTTGGCGAGGATCCCGAGCGCCTCGACGAGCGTGTCCTTGTCCTTCGACGTCCTCGGCTCGATCGACATGTCGATGACGGTCTCGGGGAAGACCATCCCTTCGAGCAGGAGCGGGTGGTGCCGGGGGCAGAGGGTGTCGCCGGTGTTCGTGAACTTCAGACCGACGACACCGACGATCTCGCCGGGGCCGGCGACCTCGATCGCCTCCCGCTCGTCCGCGTGCATGAGGTAGAGGCGGTTGATCCGCTCCTGCTTCGCCTCGCGCGGGTTGAAGACCGCCTCGCCGCTCTTCAGCCGCCCCGAGTAGACCCGGACGAACGCCACCTCGCCGTGGGAGTCGTGGACGGTCTTGAACACGAGGGCCGCGAGCGGCTCGTCCTCGCTCGGGAGGCGCGTGACCTCCACCTCCTTCTTCGGGTCGAGGCCGACGACGGCCTTCGACTCCGGCGGGGCCGGCAGGTAGCGCACCACGGAGTCGAGCACGAGCTGGACCCCCTTGTTCTTCAGGGCGGAGCCGCAGAGAACGGGGACCGCCTTGAACGAGAGGGTCACGCGCCGGAGCGCCTCGTCGAGCTCCCGCTCCCCGATCTCGTCCTCGGCGAGGAACCGCTCCGCGATGTCGTCGTCGATGTCCGCCAGCCGCTCGATCAGCTCGGCGCGGCGGCGCTCGTACTCCGGGCGAAGGTCCTCGGGGAGCTCCTCCTCGGTGACGGTCATCCCGTCGTCCTCCTCCGAGAAGCGCCGGACCTTGCCGCGGACGAGGTCGACGATCCCCGCGAGGTCCCGCTCGAGACCGACGGGGAACGAGACCGGGAGGGCGTTCGCGCCGAGGCGGGTCCGGATCGACTGGACCACCCGGTCGAAGTTGGCGCCGATCCGATCGAGCTTGTTCACGAACGCGATGCGGGGGACCTTGTACCGGTCCGCCTGCCGCCAGACCGTCTCGCTCTGCGCCTCGACGCCGGCGACGCCGCAGAAGACGCCGACCGCGCCGTCGAGGACCCGCAACGAGCGCTCGACCTCGGCCGTGAAGTCGACGTGGCCCGGGGTGTCGATGATGTTGACCCGGTGTTCCTTCCAGTACGTCGTCGTCGCCGCCGAGGTGATCGTGATGCCGCGTTCCTGCTCCTCGGGCAGGTAGTCCATCTTCGCCGTCCCCTCGTGCACCTCCCCCATCCGGTGCTCCTTGCCGGTGTAGAAGAGGATGCGCTCGGTGAGGGTCGTCTTCCCCGCGTCGATGTGGGCGATGATGCCGATGTTGCGGATGCGGGTCAGGTCCATCGGTTCGTCCCGGGGCGCGAGTTCGAGAGAAAGGGCCCGCACCGGTCATCCGGAGCGGGCCCTCGAGCGGAGACCGGCTTACCAGGCGAAGTGCGCGAACGCCTT
>JBICIB010000807.1:0-3168 GCA_043101415.1 Planctomycetota bacterium JB042
CACGATCCGGACGTCGACCTTGATCTCCTGGGTCGAGCCGAGCGGCGTGTACGCGCGCTCCTCGAGGACCCGGAGGAGCTTCGCCTGCAGCGTCACGTCGAGCTCCGACACCTCGTCGACGAGGAGCGTCCCGCCGTCGGCCGCGCCGAACAACCCCTTCCGCCGTCCGACCGCGCCGGTGAACGCGCCCTTCTCGTGACCGAACAGCTCGCTCTCGATCAGGTTCGCGGGGAGAGCGGCGCAGTTGAAGGCGATGAACGGGCGATCCCGCCGCGGCGACGCGTGGTGGATCGCGCGGGCGACCAGCTCCTTCCCGGTGCCGCTCTCGCCGGAGACGAGGACCGTGGCGCGCGTCGGCGCGACGTGCCGGATGATCTCGAAGATCTCGACCATCCTCGGCGAGCGGCCGAGGATCTGATCGAACCCGTAGCGGTCGGCGAGCTGCGCGCGGAGCTCGCGGTTCTCCCGCCGGAGCCGCCCCTTCTCGACCACGTCCTCGATCATCTTCAGGAGGACGGTCGGGTTGATCGGCTTCGTGACGTAGTGGTACGCCCCGTCGCGCATCGCGGCCACCGCCGAGTCCACGGAGCCGTGCCCCGTCGCTACGATCACCTGGATGTCGGGGTCGATCCCCTTCACCTGCTTCAGCACCTCGAGGCCGCTCTGACCGGGGAGCTTCAGATCGGTGACCACCGCCGCCGTCGTCTCGTCGACCAGCTCGACGCCCGCCGCCCCGTTGTCGACGCCGACGACGTCGTACCCCTTGTCAGCGAGATACTCACAAAGCGCGTCCCGCAGCGCGTCGTCGTCCTCGATCAGGATCACGCGCGCCCCGTCCGACCGCAGCTCGTCTCCACCCGACATCTCGACCTCCGTGCGATGGAACTACGACAAGTAGACACACCGCCCACGACAAAGCGAGCAGACTTCTCCGATGACACGTCAGTTCTGCATACAAGCGGCCGTCGGCCTCGTCCTCTTCGTCGCGGCCTCGTGCGTGTCGACGCCCTCCGAGAAGAGGACGACGGTCCGGTTCTCGATCCCGGAGGGCTCGACCCGGGTGGCGGTCCTCGGCACGGCCGACCCGACCGCCCGCCCCCGTGCGGAGGATCCGATCGGGAGGCCCCGCCGCCCCGCCGCCCTCGCCCTCTGGAGTCGCGGCCCGGACGTCCTGACGCTGGTCGACGCGCCGGAGGGGACGCTCGACGCCCTCGCGGGCCTCGCCCTCCCGGAGGGGTTCCGGGCGGGCGCCGGCGCGCCCGTCGACCGGATCTTCCTGACCGAGGGGACCGCGGACCGGATCGAGGGGCTGCGGCCGCTCGCCGAGGCGGCGCCGCCCGAGGCCCGGATCGAGGTGCTCGTGCCGCCGGGGACCGCGATTCCGTCCCCGGGCGACCCCCTCGTCGCCGAGGGTCGCCTCGCCTTCCGGGCGGTCGGACACGGCGAGGAGATCGAGCTCTCCCCCACCGCCCGGGTGACCGCGTTCCACGTGCCGCTGGCGGACGGGCGGACGGCCCTCGGGGTCGGCGTGGCGGGCGTCGAACGACGGCTCCTCTACCTGCCGCGCCTCGGCCCGCTCGAACGCCTCGCCCCCGGGCTGGTCGAGCTGGCGGCGCCGGCCGCGCTCGTGCTGCTCGACGGCAGCCGGTATCGACCGGGCGACCCGGACGACGGCGCGGGAGGACCGGCGATCACGACCCTCCTGACCCGTCTGGACGGGCTGCCTCGGGCCGGACACGCGGTCTTCTTCACCCGCCTCGCCCCCGGCAACCCGCTCCTCGACCCGAGGACGCGGGAGTCGCGACTGCTCGACGATGCGCAGCGGGCGCTGGCGCTCGACGGGACCGAGTGGTGGCTGTGATCTCGCCCGTCCGCCGCGCCCCGCCGACCCTCCCCGCTCCCCCTTCGGCCCGGATCAAGAACGGCGGCGATCCCGTCGATAAGGAAACGCGGTCCGTACGGCACCGCGCAACCGGGTCCTGCGAGGAGGTCGCGTTCGATTCATGGCGCTCAAGGGAGACACGAGCAACCTCCTGCTCGCCGACATCTTCCAGACGCTGTCGCAGAACGGACAGCTCGGCCTGCTCCACCTCAGCGGCGAGGGGCTGGAGTACCGCATCCTGTTCTCGCAGCGCGGGGTCACGCACTTCGACGCGCGGGCGTTCCAGGCCGAACGTCTCGCCGAGCTCCTCCAGCGGAGCGGCCGCGTCGGGAAGGCGACCCTCCGGAAGGCGCTGACCGAGACCCGGCGCTCGGACACCGACCAGTTCACCTCGATCCCGTTCCTCTGCCTGCTCGACGAGGCCGACGCGCTGCCGCTCGACGACGGGGCGGCGATCCTGCGGAACGAGGTCCTCGAGGAGCTGTTCGAGGTCTTCAATCTCCAGAAGATGGAGTTCGAGTTCGACGACGGCGAGGTGCCGGTCGAGGAGATCCCTCCGCAGTGCTTCTTCCGCACGGAGGAGGTGATCTTCGAGGCGGCCCGCCGCCTCGACGAGACGGCGATGATCCGCCAGTTCCTCGGCGACGACGACGCGCACTGGATCCTCCTCGGGGACGCGCCGGACGACATCGACGCGGAGGTGGCGAAGCTCCTCGACGGCCGGATGACCCCGCTCGACATCTCGGAGCGGCTCCTGATGAGCCGGTTCGACGTCCGGCGCCAGGTCGCCCGCCTCGCCGAACGGGACCTCCTCCGCCCGCCGACCTCCGACGAGCTGATCGGGTTCGCCCGCGATCTCGACCCGTCGCAGGAGTCGGACTGGGCCACGCGCCTCCTCCAGGTCGCCCGCGGACGCCTGAAGCCGGACGACCCGCGCCTCGACGAGGTCGGCGAGCTGCTGGTCCGGGCCCGCTCGGTCACCGCCGCCGTCTCCGTCCTCCTCGTCCGCGCGCGCGCCCTCCTCGCGGAGGGGAACCCGGAGACCGCGTACACGCAGGTCATCCGGGCGCGCGACCTCGACCCGAACCACACCGGCGTCCTCGAGACGCTCGCCGACATCCACCAGGTCCGCGAGGAGGTCGACGCCGAGGTGAAGGTGCTGACCAGCCTCGCCGAGCGGGCGGCGGCGGCCGAGCGCTTCCAGCAGGCGGTCGAGTACGGGACGCGCGCCGCGCGGAAGAACCCGGACGCGCCGCTCCTCGACCGCGCCTTCGTCATCTACTGCC
>JBICIB010000808.1:0-4948 GCA_043101415.1 Planctomycetota bacterium JB042
CAGCGCGCCCGGCGCGTGACCGGCCTCGAACTCGGGGATGCTGCGGACGTCGAGATAGGCGTGGGCCGGATCGCCGTTCATCCTCTCGTGCGCGTCTTCGGGCGTGATCGTCTCGTACGACATGCGGGACCTCCGATCGAACGTGTGGGGTCAGACGGGGAAGACGAGCGCGTCGTCGACGCGGACGCGGACGGCCGTCCCCTCCGGGTGGGCGGTGTCTCCGCCGAGCGACAGGACGCGGACGACCGCGCCCCCGTCCAGCTCGACGTCGTGCTGGACGACCTCGCCGAGGAACGTCCGTCGCGTGATCCGTCCGGTCAGGGTTCCGACGCCCCCGTCGCCGGTCCCGTCGAGGCGCAGCCGCTCGGGCCGGAAGACCGCCAGCGCCGCGCCGCCCGCGGCGACCGCGCCGCCCGTCGCGCGGGCGCGGACGGTCCCGAACGGCCCCTCGACGACGAAGCGGTCCCCCTCGGCCGCCGCGACCCGCCCTTCGACGCGGTTGGCGTCGCCGACGAACCCGGCCACGAACGGCGAGGCCGGACGGTCGTACAGGTCCTCGGGGGAGCCGAGCTGCTCGATCCCGCCGTCCTTCAGCACCGCGATCCGGTCGGCGAGCGCCAACGCCTCGGCGCGGTCGTGGGTCACGTAGACGGCGGTCCGCCGGGTCCGACGCTGGATGTCGCGGATCTCCGCCCGCAGCTCGACGCGCAGCGCGGCGTCGAGGTTCGAGAGCGGCTCGTCGAGGAGGAGGACCGCCGGCTCGACCACGAGCGCCCGGGCGAGGGCGACCCGCTGCTGCTGCCCGCCGGAGAGCCGGTTCGGCGGCCGCTCCTCGAAGCCGTCCATCTTCACGAGCTTCAGCGCCTCGCGCACCCGCCGCGCCTTCTCCTCCTTGCCGACCTTCCGGACGTCGAGCCCGAACGCGACGTTCTCGAACACGGAGAGGTGCGGCCAGAGCGCGTAGTTCTGGAACACCATCCCGCAGTCGCGCTTCGCCGGCGGCGTCCCGTGCATCGGACGGTCGTCGAACAGGATGCGCCCGCCGGACGGCTCGATGAAGCCGGCGATCGACCGGAGGAGCGTCGTCTTCCCGCACCCCGACGGCCCGAGGAGGAAGAAGAACTCCCCGTCGCCAATCTCGACGTCGATCCCGTCGAGGACGGTCGTCGGGCCGTACCGGACGGCGAGCTGTTCCACGCGGACTCGGGTCACCGATCACCTCCGTCGTCGGCGGCGGACGCGGCCATCGCCGCCACCGCCCGGTAGTTCGCGCGCGCGAAGTCGGCCCACTCGATCCGCTTCCGCTCCTTGAACTCGTCCTCGTCCCAGCGCGTCCGCGCGAGCTCGAGCATCTCCGCCTCGGTGAGGGGGTTCGCGAACAGCCGCTCCTCGGCCTCCTCGCGCGCCGGGCCCTCGAGCCGTCGCAGCGCGCGCATCGCCTCGCGCAGGTCGTCCTGGGTGTCGATCACGAGCGCCCCCAACAGGTCGTTCAGGAGCGTCCACCGGAGGGACGCCTTGTCGTAGTCGTACCGGAACGTCTGCTCGAGGAGGAACGGATCGTCGCGGACGTCCGTCCGTCCCTCCATGTCCCGGTAGAGGTGCGGCCGGACCGACGCCCGCACGAGCGGCTGGCGGCGCGGCCCGCCCTCGTCGCCGACCCGCCCCATCCAGAGCCGCCCCGCCGCCTCGGAGAGGAGGAAGTCGATGAACGCCCGCGCCGCCTCGCCGTTCGGGGCCCCCTTCAGGATCCCGGCCGCGTCGGCGTTGACCAGCGTCTTCCCCTCCGGGAGCGTGAAGACGATCGCGTCGCCGACCTTCTCGATCTGGGCCGCGACGTACTGGTCGATCGAGGGCGCGCACGCGACCTGGCCGACCGCGCAGAGCTGCGGCACCTGGATCGAGTACTTCGCGTAGGCGCTGACGTTGGCGCCGATCCGACGCGCGAGCGCGAGCCCCTCGTCGAAGCTCGGCGCGCTCTGCAGGAGGATCTCGTAGAACGTGTGGTACGAGGACGAGTTCCTCGGGTCCGCCGCGCCGACCCAGCCGTCGAGCCGCGGGTCGCAGAGGTCCTCCCACGTCTCGACCTCGATCCCCTCGAGCTTCGGCACCCGTTCGAGGACGGCGCGATTCACCATCAGCCCGAATCCGGTCAGCGCCGTGCCGAACCACGTGTGGTCCGGATCGACGATCGGGAACCCCCCGAGGTCGAGCGCCACGCCGTCCAGCACCTCGTGCGGCGGGTCGTACCGTTCCATCCGCCCGTCCGCCTTCAGCTCCTCGTACGGATCGGTCCCGCCGCCGAACAGCACGTCGACGCCGATGCCGTCCGGCGAGTGCCGGTACTGCTCCTCGATCCACCGGAGCGTCTTCGTCCCGCCGCCGTGGTCGAGCCAGGTCACCTCGACGCCGGTCCCGTCCCGCTCGAACAGCCACCGCTTGAACCCCTCCTCGAACTCGTTCTTGATCCCCTGGTGCTGCGGGGAGGCGATCACGAGGCGGAGCGTCCGCGCCGGCTCCGACGGATAGCGGAACGTCTGCTCGCCGCGCGACAACCCGAACAGGAGTCCGGGGAGGGCCAGGACCGGCAGGACGAGGAGGAGGGCTTCGAGGGCGCGCGAGCGGGGCATGGGGACCGGCGACGGGGGACGGGGGACCGCTGGACGCTAGCGCGGCGGGCCGGGTTGGCGGACGGGAATCCGGAATCCGGTTCACAACGCGGGCCGAACGGGACTCGTACGGGGGTGCTCGCGTTCCCGATTCCCGGAGGGTCGACCCTTGCTGAACCTGCTCTGGGGAGCGCTCCTGCTCCCGTACCTCGCCGAGACGCCCGAGTCGGCCGAGAAGGCGCCGCCGAAGACCGTGACCGTCTACGCGTTGACGGTCGCGGGCGGCGGCTGATCGGCGGCCACGAAGACCCGTGCGGTCCTCGAAGCCTGCCCCGAGATCGAGACGCTCTATTTGAGCGGTGCTTACAACGTCTTCACCCTGAGGAAGGGAACCACCCTCGCGAAGGCGACCCTCGACGAGGCGTTCGCCGAGGTGAAGATGGAGGTCGAGAGCTACGAGAAGGAAGAGCGCGTCCGCCCCGCCTCCGCCGTCGCCGTCGAGGTCGAGGCGAAGGCGGTCGGGTGAGTGAACAAACGCGCCAAGGTCCGTGCGGCCTTGATCGACCTCGAGGGCGTCCTCGACGTCCTCATCGACGAGAAGATCGTGTTCCAGCTCGCGAAGGACGCCCGGCTCGACCGGAAGGAGCTCGCGAAGAGGCTGAAGGAGCTGGAGCTGGACGCGAACGAGCCGAAGCCCGTCGAGGGGTTCAGGTACTGAGGGGGAAGCAACGAGAGCAAGAGAGAGCACGGGAGAGCAGGAGAGAGGGCGCTGACGCGGAGGACCGACGACGGTGACAGGACTCCGCGGCAGCGCCATCCCATGGGTCCTCACCGGACTCCCCCTTTCCATCCCGGAATCGGGTGAGGAAGTCCGAAGCGGGCGAGGCGGGGGACGAGACGGCGAGGCTTCTCCGAGAGCGACCCCGCAGCGCGACTCGTCCCTTCGCGGAGACCACGCCGGATGCATCGCGCGAGGACGTGAGCGGGTCGGAGACACCTCCCCGGCTCGTCCCCCGCCGTGGCGAACGCGCAGACGTTCCCGAATCGCGTTCCACGCCCCGCGCGCAGCGGACGACCGCCCCGCGCGCAGCGGCCCACCGCCCCGCGCGCAGCGGACCCGGTAGGGTCGGGGGGAACCGACACTTCGGAGACGGCCCCCCATGCTCCCCTTCGCCGCCTGCCTCGCTCTCGCCCTCGCCGCCGAGGATTCCCCGACGCCGACGACGCGGCTCGACCTGCGCGTCGAGCCGCTCGTCACGTACTACCACCTGATCCGGAGCGCGGCGGCGTCCGACGAGGTCGAGCTCCCGGCCGCGTTCGCGCCGGCCGTCGCCGCCGCGAAGCCTCTCCAGACGACGCTCCGCCGGACCCTCGCCTGGGGTCCGTTCGACCGCCAGGTGGTCCTCTGCTCGACGGCGGCCGAGCTGAGGGAACGGTTCGACTCGGTCCGCGAGATCCGCCTGACCGGCGGGAGGACCGCCGACGTCCACGCCGACGGCGGCGCGCTCGCCGCCGCGATCGAGGCGACCTACGACACCTACCTCGCCGACCTCTGGCCCGAGCACCGACGCCGACTCGAGGCCGCCGTCGCGGAGATCGAGCGCGAGTTCCGACCGCACGAGGCCGACTGCTTCCGCTTCATGCTCGAGTCGCTCGACATGCAGGACCCGAAGCAGGCGATTCCGACCTACCTCGTCGTCCGCGCCCAGTGGCCCGAGGCGTACACGGTCCGCCACGTCGAAGGAGGCGCCCTCTGCGTCGTGGGGATCGAGGCGCACCGCGGCACGCTCCTCCACGAGACGATGCTCCACGAGGCGACGCACGCCCTCGACCTCGCCACCGAGGGCGCCTCCCTCCTCGAGACGATCCGCGACCGCCTCCTCGAAGGCGGCATGTCCCCCCGCGACCGCCGCCTCCGCGACGTCCCCCACACGATCATGTTCCTCCAGGCCGGCGAGACGATCCGCCGCCTCGTCGACCCCGAGCACGTCCACTACGGCGACGCCGCCGGCTACTACCCGAAGGTCGAACGCGTCGTCGAGGTCGAACGCCCCCTCTGGACGGAGTACCTGGACGGGAAGATCGAGAGGGACGAGGCGGTGGACCGGATCGTAGAGGCGGTGCTGGCGGAGGAGGAGCAAGGAGAGCAACGAGAGCAGGGGAGAGCAAGGAGAGGCCGCTGACGCGGAGGACCGGCATCGACGCCGGGCCTCGAGGCGTCCCATTCCATGGGTCTCCTCCGCATTCCCCCCCTTCCCCAGGAAGCGGGTGAGGAAGTCCGAAGCGGGCGAGGCGGGGGACGAGACGGGGAGGCTTCTCCGAGAGCGACCCCGCAGCGCGAC
>JBICIB010000809.1:0-6795 GCA_043101415.1 Planctomycetota bacterium JB042
CTCGAAGGTCGGCGCGAAGTCGACGTGGCCGACCGCCGGCTCGACGCTCGCGCCGGAGCGCACCCCCGGCCCGCGGACGAGCAGCGGCACCCGCATCACCTCGTCGTGGAACGCGCCGTGCAGGCAGCTCCCGTGTTCGAACAGCTCCTCGCCGTGGTCGGAGGTGACGAAGACGAACGTGTCGTCCAGGCGCCCGTCCTCCTCGAGCCGGGCGAGGAACGGCGCGAGCCGCCGGTCGAGCGAGCGGAGGCCGGCGTCGTAGAGCGACGAGACGTACCGCGCCTCCTCCGGCGGGAGCGACCGCCCCTCCTCGACGAGCTTCTGCAGGAGCTTCGAGGCGCAGACGTCCCCCTCGCACCCGTCGAACGGGCCGTCGTACCACCCCGCGAACCGCTCGACGTCCTCCGGGTCGGCGTCGTACGGCAGCTTCCCCCAGTCCGAGTGGACGTCGAAGACGTGCAGGAACAGGAAGAACGGCCGGTCCGCGAGGTCGTCGAGCAGCGCCTCGGCGGCCGCGGTCTTCCGCGTCGCCTGCCCGCCGAGCCGCCGGTAGAGGTGGAAGCCGCGCGCGAAGCCGTACTTCGGCTCGAGCCAGGCGACCTTGTCGACGACGGCGGCGGTGGCGTACCCGGCGCGCTGGAACCGGAGCGCCAGCGGCGTCACGCCGTACGACAGCCGGGTGTCCCGGTCGAGGCCGTGCACCGACGGCGAGAGCCCGGTCAGCATCGTCATGTGCGACGTCAGCGTCCACGGCTGGGGCGAGTAGGCGCGGTCGAACCGGACGCCGCCGGCCGCGAACGCGTCGAGCGCCGGGGTCGTGCCGCCGTCGTAGCCGTAGCAGCCGAGGCGGTCGGCGCGCAGCGTGTCGATCGACAGGAGGATGACGTTCGGCCGCTCGGAGACCGGCGCCGGCCGTTCGCGGGGGGTGAAGCCGACCGCCGCCGCGCCCGCGGCCGCGAGGAGGGCCGCGGCCGGGAGGAGCCGCGCCAGCGCCCGCGGCCGGATCCGCACCACGAAGCCGACGGCGACCGCGATCGCCGTCGCCGCCGCGCCGGCGTGGGCGAGCCGCGCCCGCGCCGAATCGAACCCGGGCGCGTGGACCGGGAGCGCGGGGAGCCGGCCCGTCACGAACGCGTACGCGAGGGCCGCCCCGGCCGCGAGCGCGAGCGCGGTGAGGAGGCGGGTGCGCCCGACGAGGAGCGCCAGCGCCGCCGCGCCGAGCGCCGGCCCGGGCAGCCCCCGCACCAGCGTCCGCGCGAACGACTCGAGGGCGACGTCGGTCAGGCCCGCGCCGAGGTACCCGTCGGCGAGCGCCACCAGCGCGGCCCGGGCGGCCGCGAGCCCGCACGCCGCGACCGCGGCGAACCCCAGCCGCTCGCCGAGGCTCACGCCCGCTTCGTCCCTTCGAGCAGGAAGAAGCGGTTCCCCTCGTGGGCGGGATCCTCGAGCGTGAAGACGTCGAGATCGTCGAACGCCTCGCCGTACCGGCCCTCGACCTCGGCCGCGTCGGCGAAGTGCCGGACGTGGCTCTCGTACGGGAAGTTCGGGACGGTGCAGATGCAGCGCGTCCCGGGGCGGATCCGGGCGACGATGTCGAGGTCGCGCTCGACGTGCTCGAGCACCTCGGTGCAGACCAGCCGGTCGTGCTCGACCGTCTCGAACAGGTCGGTCTCGAGCGCGTCGCCGACCTCGAACCGCGCCCCGTCGATCCGCTTCGCGCGCGCCTTCTCGATCGCCTGCGGCGAGAAGTCGAACCCGGTGTACGCGACGCCGCCCTGCGCGACGAGGAACTCGGCGAACTGGCCGACGCCGCAGCCGACCTCGAGCACCTTCGCCGGGCGGCGGCGCCGGATCCGGTCGACGATCACCGTCCACAGGAAGTAGTAGTGCGACCGGAAGTACGGCCGGTCGTACTGCTCGCTCTCCGCGTACATCGAGTCGTAGTACCCCGACGCGCGCTCGCGGGCGTCGATCGCCCAGGGGTCGCTCGCGAGGCCGAGCTTCGCGGCGACGCGGCGCATCAGGGACGGGTGCGATCCGCTCATGTCCGTGATCCTATCAGCCCGGGGGAGAAGCGACGCGGGTGCGCGGCGGGCCGTTCCGTCGTCGCGGTCGGGACGCTCCGCGTCACTCGCGATCGAGCACCTCGTCGTAGAGCGCGCGGTAGGCGCGGACCATGGCGTCGAACCCGTACCGCGCCTCGACGCGGCGCGTCTGCGCGGCCACGAGCGAGTCGCGGTCCGAGCGGTCGAGCGCGAGGACCGCGTCGAGCGCCCGCCCGAGCGCCGCCGCGTCGTCCCCGTCGCCGAGCGGCACGGCCCGCGCCGCCGCCTCCTCGCCGAGCACGTGCGGGACGTCCCCGACCGCCGTCGCGACGGCGGGGACGCCGGCCGCCATCGCCTCGAGGAGCGCCACCGGGTGCTGCTCCGAGTCGGAGGAGAGGCAGAAGAGGTCCATCGCGGCGTACGCGTCCCGCAGGTCGTCGCGGTGCCCGGCGAAGACGACGGTCCCCCCGGTCGGAGGGTTCTCCCGCGCCTGCCGCTCGAGCGCCGTCCGCTCGCTCCCGTCGCCGACCAGCAGGACCGTGACCGGCGCGGCGAGCCCGTGCGCGGCGCGGAGGAGCCGGGAGAGGTTCTTCACCGGGCGGAGGTGGCCGACGCTCCCGACGACCGTCGCCTCGGGAGGGATCCCGAGCGCCGTCCGGAACGCCGCGCCGTCCCCGCCCCGGAACCGCTCGACCTCGACGCCGTTCGGGATCCACCGGACGCGCGCGGACGGGAGGTTCCAGGTCGCGCGCGCGATCGTCTCGAGCGTCCTCGAGCAGACGACGACGCGGTCGCAGCCGCGGAGCGCGAGCCGGCGCGCCCAGACCCGGCGTCGTTTCTGCCGCTCCGCCTCGTCCCGGTTGAACCCGTCCTCGTGGTGGACGTGGCGGACGCCGCGGACCGTCCTCGCGGCGAGGACCGCGTCGAACGAGCCCCAGTTGTACGTCAGCAGCAGGTCGGGACGGACCTCGCGCAGCAGCCGCCGGTGGCCGCCGATCGAGCCCGGCGGCTCGAGGAGCGTGACGTCGGCGTCCGCCGGGAGGAGGGCGCGCGCGTCGTCTTTGCCGTCGGCGGCGACGATCGCGTGGCGGAACGCCGGCCCGAACGCCTCGATCAGTCGGCAGACCCGAAGCTGCGGGCCGGCCGCGGTGAACGTCGCGAAGACGTGGAGGACGAGCGGCGCGCTCATCTCGCGGGGATCACGACGAGGTGCGGTCGGTCTTCGGTCCGTAGACGCGGACCGCCTTGTCGAGGAACTCGCCGCGCTCCTCGACCGGCGTCCAGCCGAGGACCTCGCGCGCCCGTTCGCAGGAGAACGGCGGCGCGAGCGCCCGCGACTTCAGGTCGCGGTACGACGGGAACGGCGCCTTCCGGCCGCCGACCCGCTTCACGATCCACTTGCCGATCTCCATCGCCTGGGAGAGGGCGAGCGAGCGGCCGTGGAAGTGGAGGCGCCGCCCGGTGTCCGCGCGGAGCTCCTCGACGATCTCCTTCGCGGAGAGCGGCGGGCGGGCGCAGAGGTTCATCGCCTTTCCGTCGAGCTCGGTCCCCTCGTGGAGCGCGGCCCGGACGAGCGCCTCGGCGACGTCGTCGACCCAGACCACGGGGAGCGGGTGGTCGCCGTGCCCCCAGCCGACGCAGTGGTTGTCGCGCACCCAGAGACCGACGCCGGAGTGCTGCATCGGCGTCCCGTCCCCGAGCACGACGCCGGGGCGGGCGAGCACGAGGCCGACGCCGCGCGCCGCGCACGTCTCCAGGAGCGCCGCCTCCGCCGCCGCCTTGCCGCGGGCGTAGACCGGCCGCGCCTCGGGCTCGGGGTCGGTCGGGTGGTCGTCGCCGATCACGTCCTCGCCGCCGTCGGCGCCGAGGTAGAGCGCCGCGACCGACGAGACGTACACGAGGCGGCCGACCCCCTCGTCGGCGCACGCCTCGGCGACCTTGACCGAGCCCTCGATCATCGACCGCCGGACCGCCTCCCAGGTGTCGCCGCCGCCGGTGGCGAGCTGGATGCAGGCCCGCGCGCCCTTCAGGGCGTCCCGGAGCGAGGCGTCCTCGAGGCTCCCCTTCACCAGCCGGACCTTCCCGGCGAGCGCCGGCTCGAGGACCGCGGGCGGGAGCGAGTGGAAGCGGCGGACCACGCAGGTGACCGGGACGTCCCGCGCCACGAGCTTCTCGACGACGCGCCGCCCGATGAAGCCGGTCGCCCCGAGCAGCACCACCTCGCCGTCGCGGGGCGCGCCGGGCGCGGGGATCGCGGGCGCCGGCGGGGGCTCGGCGGAGAGGTCGCCGGCGGCGGCGTCGCACCACTCGATCACCTCGGTCGCCGCCGCGGCGTCCGACGGGATCGGCGCGCCCTTCCGGAGGGCGCGATGGAACGCCCGGACGGAGTCGCGCATGCCGACGTAGAACGGGTCGCGCCGGTCGCGGATCCCGAGCGTGAAGCCGATCCAGTCGAAGAGGTTGTTCCGGGCGCACCGCTTCTGGTCCTTCCCGCGGCGCCAGCCGGCGAGGAAGCTGTTCCAGAAGTCGAGCCAGAGGGTCTTCTCCTCGCCCGAGAGGTGGTCGTGGAACAGGTCCGCCTCGAGCGACCCGTCGGTGCCGAGGACCTGGAGCGTGCTCCGGGTGAACGGCTCGCCGAACGCCATGTAGATCTCGGCCGTGCCGCGCTCGGCCTCCGCCGCGACCAGCCAGCGGTCGTGGAACACCTGGCCCGGGTGCAGCTCGCGCGTGCGGAGCAACGTCGTGTGCGCCGACCGGACGCGGCCGAGCAGGTGGTGGAGCTGGCTGAACGGGTGGGTCGCCTGCTCGAACACGATGTTGCGCGGGGCGCGGAACATCCAGTGCGTGTAGTCGCCCGCGTCGAGCTGCCGGAGCGGGACGGAGAGCGTGACCTGCACGTGCTCGAGCCGGCCGATCTCTCCCGCCGCGACCCGCCGCGCCAGCGCGGCGAACGACGGGTGGAAGACGTTGTTGTGGTTCACCGCGAGCGGCAGACGTCGCTCGGCCGCCCGCGCGGCGAGCGCGCGCGCCTCCTCCGTCGACAGGGCGAGCGGCTTCTCCGCGAAGACGCCGATGCCGAGGTCGAGCAGCTCGTTCGTCAGGTCGACGTGGAGGTCGGGCGGGACCGTGAGGTGGGCGATCTGGACGCCGAGCTCCTTCAGCTCGGCGAGGTCGCCGACGACGTGCTCGACCCCGTGGGCCTTCGCCGCCGCCTCCGCCCGGCCGCGCGCCGGGTCGCAGACCGCCACGACCTCGACGTCGTCGATCCGCTTCAGGACGTCGAGGTGGAAGTCGGCGATGTAGCCGGCGCCGACGACGGCGACGCGGGTCTTCCCATCGAGCGTGAGGGAGTGCGGGCGCGGTTCCGACACGTCGGCGGGTCTCTCCAGGGTGCGGGTCTCGGCCATGTCGAAGGAGGGTACGGGATGAGTCGAGGGATACCAAGTGATCGGCCGGAGGCCGCGTCCGCCTTGACCGAGCGCGGCCGTCAGCGGCGTTCGCGGGGGGGCGTCGCTCGTTCGAGGTGATCGGCGAGGAGGTCGGCCAGGATCCGGCTCGCCGCCGCGGCGCCGTCGTCGTTCAGGTGGAGGCGCTCGAAATGGTGCTCGGCGAGGTACAGCTCCGGATGAAGTTTCGGCGAGTTCAACGGGAAGAACGCGGGCAGCCGGCCCGCCCGCTCGAGCGCGAACGCCCCCGGGGTCGCCTCCGCCCCGGGTCCGGTGAAGACGACCGGTTCGGCGCCGGCCGCCCGGACCGCCGCGAACTGCGCCTCGCGAGCGGCCGCCGCGGCCGGGCCCTCCGCGACGTCGAGGCGGTGGACGGCGTCGATCCCCGCCACCTCCTCCCGCCACCGGTCGAGCTCCGCGGCGAACCGGGGCGCGTGCGTCGCGGCGGAGACGACCCGCTGCGAGCGGTAGCCGCGGCGGCGGATCATGTCGTCGACGACGCGCCGGTGCGTCGGGTTCGACGGCCGGTCCCGGCCGGCCCAGGCCCGGAGGACGTCCCCGCCGCGGCCGTACGCCGTGAGGCGGTGGAGGAAGAGGGACGCGTGCCGGCCGGCGATCCCGAGCCGTTCGGGCCACGGGAGGTCGAGTTCGAGCGCACCGGCGATCGCGTGCCGCGTCCCCGGGGCGTCGTGCCACGCCGCCGAGCGGTCGGTCCAGACGTTCCGCGGCGCGTCGAACGTCGCCTCCCACGGACCCCACTCGATCAGGACCACGCGCAGCCGCGGCGGCGCCCGCTCGAGGACGCGCCTCAGGAGTCCGGCCGCCTCGTGGCGGCGCATCCCTCCGACCGCGAGGTTCCACGACCGGAGCGGGTGGCCCCGCGCGGCCAGCCGTTCGTCGAGGACGTCCGGCGCGATCCCCCGGAACGTCCGGCTCGACCCGATCAGGAGCACGTCGACGTCGTCCGCCTCCCGCTCGAACGCCTCCATCTTCGGGCGGAGGAGGAGCGGGTCGGGCCACGGCACGGCCCGCCGGACCAGGGCCGACACGGAGAGGAACGACGCGAGCGCCAGGGCGACCGGCGTCGCGGCGCGGGCGAGCGAGGCGATCACGACCCCGTGAACATCGACTTGAAGACGTACCCCGCGATCTTCGGGTTCTCGCGCAGCCGTCGGATCGAGTAGCCGTACCATGCCTTCCCGTACGGCACGTAGACGCGCAGCCCGTGGCCGGCCTCGATCAGCTCGCGGCGGACCTGCGGGATGACCCCGAGGAGCATCTGGAACTCGTACCGGTCGCCGCCG
>JBICIB010000810.1:0-5001 GCA_043101415.1 Planctomycetota bacterium JB042
CCCAACCGGACGAAACGCGCGAGGACGTGAGCGGGTCGGAGAGCTCGTCCCTTCTCCGGCCGCCGCCGTGGCGAACGCGAAGACGTTCCCGAACGCGTTCCAAGCACGCGCAGCGGCTAGGACAGCTCGTCCCTCCTCCGGCCGCCGCCGTGGCGAACGCGAAGACGTTCCCGAACGCGTTCCTCGCTCCGCGCGCAGCGGGTACTCTTCCCTCCATGGTCGACCAGGAACGAATCGAGCGGGCGGTGCGGGAGATCCTCCTCGCCGTCGGAGAGGACCCGGACCGGGACGGGTTGCAGGACACGCCGGCGCGGGTCGGGCGGATGTACGGGGAGATCTTCTCCGGGCTGACCTCCGACCCCTCCGTCCACCTCGACAAGCAGTTCGACGAGGACCATCACGAGCTGGTGCTGGTGAAGGACATCCCGTTCGACTCGACGTGCGAGCACCACCTGATGCCGTTCACCGGGACGGCGCACATCGCGTACATCCCGAACGGCGCCGTCGTCGGGCTGTCGAAGCTGGCGCGGGTGGTCGAGGGGTTCGCGCGGCGGCCGCAGGTCCAGGAGCGGCTGACCAGCCAGATCGCGGACCTGTTCATGGAACGTCTGGACCCGAAAGGGGTTGCGGTCGTCCTCGAGGCCTCGCACACCTGCATGACCGTGCGGGGGGTGAAGAAGCCCGGGTCGGTGATGGTGACGTCGGCGCTGCGCGGCGTCTTCCACACCAGCGCCCCGAGCCGGAACGAGGTCCTCTCGCTCATCCTCGAGCGGAACCCGTCGCGCTGACCCCCCGCGATCCGCTAGGATCTCCGGATCGATGCTGGTCACGAAGATCTTCACCTTCGACGCGGCTCATCAGCTCACCGAGTACCACGGCGAGTGCGAGAACCTCCACGGCCACACCTACCGGATCGTGGTGACGATCGACCACCCGGTCCAGAAGGACGGGATGGCGTTCGACTTCGTGGAGATGAAGAAGATCGTCCGCGAGCACGTCGTCGACCCGCTCGACCACACCTACCTGAACGACCTCCTCGAGAACCCGTCGGCGGAGAACCTCGCGATCTGGATCTGGGAGAAGTTGACCGAGCTCCTCCCGGTGAAGCTGCACGAGATCCAGGTGCACGAGACGCCGACGTCGTACGTCACGTACCGCGGCGAGTGAACCCGATCTACCGGAGCGAGGTGAACCGCGACGTGCCGCCCGCCGCGCCGGGCGAGTTCGCGACGCTCCGCATCGGCCCGCTCGAGGTCGACCCGCCGGTGGTGCTGGCGCCGATGGCCGGCGTGACGAACTCGCCGTTCCGCCGGATCTGCCGCCGCTACGGCGCCGGCCTGTACGTCAGCGAGATGATCACCGCGCGCGGGTTCGTCGAGGGGCACCGGAAGACGCACCAGCTCGCGACGTTCGCCGAGGACGAGGTGCCGCGGTCGATCCAGCTCTACGGGACCGACCCCGCCGCCCTCGGCGAGGCGACCCGCATCCTCGTCGGCGAGAGCGGGGTCGACCACCTCGACATGAACCTCGGCTGCCCGGTCCGGAAGGTGACGGGGAACGGCGGCGGCGCGGCGATCCCGGCCAAGCCGAAGCTGATGGCGCGGCTGGTCGGCGCGATCGTCGAGAACGCGGGCGACGTCCCGGTCACCGTGAAGTTCCGGATGGGGATCGACGACTCGCTGCTCACGTTCCGCTCGGCCGGGAAGGTCGCGGAGGACGTCGGCTGCGCCGCGGTCGGCCTCCACGCCCGGACGGCGGCCCAGCTGTACGACGGCGAGGCGGACTGGAGCGCGATCGGCGAGCTGAAGGAGGCCGTCACGTCGATCCCGGTCCTCGGCAACGGCGACATCTACGAGCCGCACGACGCCCTCCGGATGATGCGCGAGACCGGCTGCGACGGCGTGATCATCGGCCGCGGCTGCCTCGGCCGGCCGTGGCTCTTCCGCGACCTGGCGGCGGTCTGCCGGGGCGAGGAGCCGCCCGACCCGCCGAACCTGGGCGAGATCGCCGACCTCGCGATCGAGCACGGCCGCGAGCTCTGCGAGTTCTTCGGCGACTACCTCGGCATCCGCCACATGCGCCGGTTCGGCAACTGGTACACGAAGGGGTTCCACGCCACCGGCGCGTTCCGGAAGGCGCTGAACCGGACCGAGACCCGGGAGGAGATGGAGGAGCTCCTCCGCGCCCTCCCGCGCGACGTGCCGTATCCGCCGGGCGCCGTCCGCGCCCGCCGGGCGAAGTCGGCCGGGACGCAGAAGGTCCACCTGCCGAAGGGGTTCCTGAACGACGACGACGTCCTCCCCGCGGCCGCGGCCGAGGACGAGATCGCCGGGATGCCGGACGGCGGCTGAGGACGGGCGCCCGCGCCGACCCCGGCGGATCGGGGGCGGCGGTTGGCCGGCCCGCGCGACGCCCATAGGATCCCCCCATGATCGATTGGGCCGCCACGTTCATCTACTTCTTCGCGGTCATCGACCCCATCGGGACGGTCCCGGTCTTCATCGCCGTCACCCGCGAGCACCAGGATCACCGGCGACGGATCGCGTTCGTCGCGACGGCGATCGCGGCCGGGATCCTGGTCTCCTTCGTCGTGGTCGGCGAGATCGTGCTGACCGCGATGGGGATCTCCCTCGCGGCGTTCCAGGTCGCCGGGGGGATCGTCCTGTTCCTCTTCGCGCTGTCGATGATCTTCGGCAGCAGCAAGCCCGAGGACGAGTGCCAGCTCGCGGAGCAGGCGGCGGACACCGCGGTGTTCCCGCTGGCCGTCCCGTCCATCGCCAGCCCGGGGGCGATGCTCGCCGCGGTCCTCCTGACGGAGAACGCCCGGTTCAGCCTCGTGCAGCAGGCCGCGACCACCGCGACGATGCTCGCGGTGCTGCTCGTCACCCTCGGGCTCATGCTCGTGGCGGGGCGGGTGCATCGGCTCGTGGGCGACACGGGGGCGAGCGTCATCAGCCGCGTCATGGGCCTCATCCTCGCCTCGGTCGCGACCGCGAGCGCGCTGGCCGGGATCGAGGCGTACTTCGACCTGTGACCTCGGTCTCCCCGGGGTCGCGGCCGATCAGTCGAGCTCGAGCGACAGCCCGTTCGTCCCGGCGGCCCCGAGCGGCGCGGCGGGGTCGAGCACGAACGCCTGGAGATGGAGCGCGAAGGGCGCCGCGAGCCCCGCGGGGAGCGTCGCCACGACCTCGGCCCCGCCGCCGCCCGGCCCGCCCGGCGTGAGCGGCACCGCCGCCGGCGCGGGGAGGAACGACCCGAGGAGGAAGGTGCAGCCGCCCGCGAGCGGCACCGACGCCGTCTGCGCCCCGACGAAGACGAGCGCCGTCGACCCGCCGAGGCCGAGCCCGACCGAGAGCGTCGTCGGGAGGCCGGGCGCGGGACACGGGCCGAGCGCGAGCGTCGGCACGTAGCCGCCGCTCCCCGGACACCCGGCGCCGTACGGGAGGACGGTCGACGCGCAGCCGCGGTGGACCTCCGCCTTCCCGACCGCGCCTCCGACCAGCGGAGAGCCCGGTCGTCCGAGGATCAGGTCCGCGAGGCCGTCACCGTCGACGTCCCCCACCCCCGCCGCTCCCCGGCCGACGAGATCGGCGGTGCCGTTCCCGTCGAACCGCCGGATCGGAAGGCCGGCCGCGCCCGAGTAGATCCGGGCGTACGCCGGCTCCTGCGGACCGAAGGGGAAGACGCTCGCGGCGGCGAAGAAGTCGTCCCGACCGTCGCCGTCCGCGTCGCCGATCCCCGCCACGTGGACTCCGAAGGCCCCCTTCGCGTTCTCGCCCGGCAGGTGATGCAGGAGCCCGCCGCCGGCGCCGGAGAAGACGCGGACGGCCCCCTGGAAGCCGCCCTCGGCCGGCGCCGCCACGATCAGGTCGGGCTGACCGTCCCCGTTCGAGTCCCCGGCGCCCGCGACGTTCGCCCCGAACAAGGAGTCCTCCGAGGCGCCGAACAGGGTCGCCTGGAGCGCGAAGGACAGTCCCGAGTGGATCCGCACCACGCCGACGCGCTTCCCCTGCCCGTTCACGTCGCGCGACGCTCCGACCGCGAACTCCGGGCTCCCGTCCTGGTCGAGGTCGCCGATCGACGTGATCCCCGAACCGAGGTCGCCGCCGATGGTCGTCCCGAGGATCGTGTGGAGGAGGATCCCGTTCAGGCCGGAGCGGATCTCGACCCGCCCCTCGTTCGTCCCGCTCGCCGGGCCCGCGTCCGCGTACTCCGCCGCGATCGCGTAGTCCGGGAGTCCGTCGAGGTTCACGTCCCCGAGCGCGGCGACGTCCCCGCCGTAGTGTTCGTCGGGCCCGGCCGCGAGATGGGTGAAGATCGGCGTCCCGCCGCCCCCGCGCAGCAGGTACGCCGCGCCCGAGGGCTCGGGGGTGAACGTCCACTGGATCAGGTGCGCCGGCGCGCCGACGAGGAGGTCGGGGAAGCCGTCGAGGTCGACGTCGCCGACCGCCTCCATGTCGCGCCCGAGATCCTCGCCCGTCAGCCCGAGATGGGTCACGAGCGGCGCCCCGGTCTGCCCGGAGTAGACGATCACGTCCTCGTACGCGCGGACCGCCCAGTCCGCGACCCCGTCCCCGTCGACGTCCCCGGCGAGCGCGGTCGCGAACCCGAACTCCTGCGAGCCGTCGGAGAACGTGAAGAGCGGGTCGCCGGCGTCCGCCGGGACCGCGAGGACGGCCAGGGCCGCCGCGAGGGAGACGGGAGCGATCCCGATCGCCCGCCGCCGCGCCGCCGTTCTCTTCGAGTTCGTCATCGTGCCGTCTCCGCTCTCTCGTCCGCGCCTCGGCGCGGGAACCGGGTCGCCGAGGGAAGCGCGCCCCGGGGGCGGGGAGTGCAACGGAATCCCGGGAATCCGGGGGTTCGGTCCGGCGCGGCGCTCCCCGACCCCTCGCGCGGTCGGCTCGTGCGCCGGGCCGGCCGCTTCGAGTATCGTCCGGGGCGCACCCCCGGGAGCCCCCCTCATGGCTCGCCCCCCCCGCCGCGCGGGCGCCGGCCCCCGCC
>JBICIB010000811.1:0-5204 GCA_043101415.1 Planctomycetota bacterium JB042
CTCGACGCCGTGGCGGCCGCGCAGACGGGCGATCCCGAGGCTCAGGAGCTGGAGGACCAGGAGCTGGGTGGTGAACGCCTTGGTCGACGCGACCCCGATCTCGGGGCCGGCGTCGGTCAGGAGGACCGCGTCCGACTCGCGGGTCAGGGAGGACCCCTGGACGTTCACGATGGAGAGGAGCTTCGCGCCGCGCGCGCGCGCGTCCCGGACCGCGGCGAGCGTGTCGAGGGTCTCGCCCGACTGCGAGACGGCGACCACCAGGTGGCGATCGGCGAGGATCGGGTCGCGGTACCGGAACTCGGAGGCGTAGTCGACCTCGACCGGCACCCCCGCGCGCTCCTCGATCAGGAACTTCCCGACCAGGCCGGCGTGCCACGAGGTCCCGCAGGCGACGATCGTCACCCGTTCGACGGTCCGCAGGAAGTCGGCGATCGGCTCGAGGCCGGGGACCAGGAACCGCTCGTCCGCCGCGTCGACGTGCCGCTTCAGCGTCTTCGCGACCGCCGCCGGCTGCTCGTCGATCTCCTTCGCCATGAAGTGGCGGTAGCCGCCCTTCGCGGTCGCCTCCGCGTCCCACTCGACGCGCTCGGCGACGTGCGGCCGCTCGCGCCCGTCGGAGCCGATCACCCGGACCGAGTCCGGCGTCAGCTCGACGACCTCGCCGTTTGCCAGGTAGACGACGTCGCGGGTCACCTCGAGGAGCGCCGCCACGTCCGAGGCGAGGTAGTTCTCGCCGTCGCCGATCCCGACCACCAGCGGCGAGTCCCGGCGCGCGCCGACGAGCACCCCGGGGCGGGTCCGGTCGATCACCACGAACGCGAACGTCCCGACCAGCTCGGGGACGGTTGAGCAGACCGCGCCGAGCAGGTCCTGGTCCTTCAGGTGCTCCTCGATCAGGTGCGGGAGGACCTCGGAGTCGGTCTCCGAGGAGAACGCGTGCCCCCGGCCGGCGAGCCGCTCGCGCAGGACGTCGTGGTTCTCGATGATCCCGTTGTGGATCACGGCGAGGTTGCCGCTGCCGTCGCGGTGCGGGTGGGCGTTCCGCTCGGTCGGTTCGCCGTGCGTCGCCCACCGCGTGTGGCCGATCCCCGTCGAGCCGTGCAGCCCGGTCGACACCACCGCCTCCGCGAGCCGGTCGATCCGCCCCTCGCGGCGCACGACCTTCAGGTCGCCGCCGTCGACGACGGCGACCCCCGCGGAGTCGTACCCGCGGTACTCCAGGTGACGGAGACCGCGCACGATGAGGTCGGCGACGTCCCGCCGCGCCGCGCTGCCGAAGATGCCGCACATCGGTCAGGCCCGCGCCTTCTCCTCGTCGACCTTCTTCTGGAAGAAGTCGAGGGTCGTCTTCAGCCCCTCCTCGAGCGCGACCTTCGGCTCCCAGCCGAGGAGCTCGCGCGCCTTCGTGATGTCGGGCTGGCGCACCTTCGGGTCGTCGACCGGGAGGTCCTTGAACGCGATCTCGCTGCCGGTCCCGGTCATCTCGACGACGCGCCGGGCGAACTCGAGGATCGTGATCTCGTGCGGGTTGCCGATGTTCACCGGGAGGGCGTAGTCGGAGCGCGACAGCCGGACGATCCCGTCGATCAGGTCGGAGACGAAGCAGAACGAGCGGGTCTGGGATCCGTCGCCGAAGACGGTGATCGGCTCGCCGTTCAGCGCCTGCTGCATGAACGTCGGGAGGGCGCGCCCGTCGTTCAGGCGCATGCGCGGGCCGTACGTGTTGAAGATCCGGACGATGCGCGTCTCGACCGCGTGGAAGCGGTGGTACGCCATCGTCATCGCCTCGGCGAACCGCTTCGCCTCGTCGTAGACGCCGCGCGGACCGACCGGGTTGACGTTCCCCCAGTACTCCTCGGTCTGCGGGTGGACGAGCGGGTCGCCGTAGCACTCGGAGGTCGACGCGAGGAGGAAGCGGGCGCCCTTCGCCTTCGCCAGCCCGAGCGCCTTGTGCGTCCCGAGCGATCCGACCTTCAGCGTCTGGATCGGGTACTCGAGGTAGTCGATCGGGCTCGCCGGGGACGCGAAGTGGAAGATGTAGTCGATCGGCCCCTCGACGTGGATGTAGTTCGTCACGTCGTAGTGGATGAAGGAGAACCGCTCGTCCTTGAAGAGGTGCTCGATGTTGGCGAGGTCCCCCGTGATGAGGTTGTCCATCGCGATCACCTCGAGGCCGTCGGCCAGGAGGCGATCGCAGAGGTGGGAGCCGAGGAACCCCGCGCCGCCCGTCACCAATGCTCTGGCCATCTCTTGCTCCTCAGTTCGTCGGTCGCCGCGGACGGCGGACGTGGATCGCGTGTCCGGGGCTCACGTGGATCCGGGCGCCACGCAGGCGCGCCGTCCCCGTCCCCTCGATTCGGACTCCGTCGGCGGTCGGCTCGGCCCGGACCTCGGCGTCGAGCCGGAGCGGGACGCCCTCCCAGTCCGCGTCGGCCGGCGGCGCCTCGACGACGGCCTCCCGGACGATCGGGATCTCGACCTCGTGCCCGGGCCGGACCGCACCCTCGCCGAGCGGGGTCACCGGCCCGCGGACGACGACGTCGCCGGGCCCGGCGTTCCGGACGACGTGGCGGCGGTCGAGCGGGTCGAGCGTCACCCGAAACGTCGTCTCGCGCGCCTCGAGCTCGGCCCCGCCCGGCAGGCGGAGCGTCAACGGCTCGGTCCGGAGGTCGAGGTGGAGCCGCCGCAGCTCGTTCGCCTCGACGGTCCGGCGCCCCTGGGCGTCGAGCCCCACGGTCAACCAGGTCTCGCCGGAGCACTTGATCAGCGACCGGTCGGAGAGGAAGAAGACCTCCGACTGTCCGTGCGGTCCCTGCCGCAGGCCGTCGCCGCGCCGGAGCGAGGCGACCTTGTCCCAGTGGAACAGCCTCACCTCGGACCGGGCGAGACCGTCGAGCTTCGCCACCGGGTCGGTGTGACGGGTCAGCCGGGCGATCGGCGCCTCGGTCGGCGGAGCGACCTCGAGCCGGCCCGACGCCGTCTCCGGCGGCAGCAGCAGGGTGAGCAGGAGCAGCAACGGTCCGGACATCGCCGGCTGACGCCTCCAGGGTTTCCGGACGGCCGCGTCCTCGCCCACGTGGAGAGGGGACCGAAAAAAGGGGGGCACGAGGCCCCCCTTCCTATCGACCGGATTCGCCGAAGAGTGAAAGTCTAGGGGACGGAACGCGGCGCTCCAAAACAAGGTTGCCGCAAGAACGCCGAAAGCGCTCAGCAGCAGTCGGGGCCGCACGACTCCGGCGGCGCGACCGCCCCCGGCGCCCCCTCCCCCTTGGTGACGCCCGCCGGCCTTCGCGCGCCGGCCGGGGAGCAGGCGAAGGGCGCCGCATCCTCCAGCGGGACCTCGACATACGGCGGAATCCCGAGGATCGAGTCGGCGTACGGGGCCGACGTCAGGATCCGGTACGTCTTGTCGCAGACGGCGATCCGATCCCCGCGGGTCAGCCGGTGCCCGTCGTCGTCGAGCACCTCCCGCCACGGGCCCCGGTAGACGACGGCCTGGTTCCGCTCCAGGCACGGCCCCTCCTTCCCCTTCCGCGCGGTGACGGTGAGCGACCGGAACTCGTACCCGTCGACGACCCGCCAGGGCCGGTCGCCGCGGCTCTCGATCTCGATGGCGTGGAACCCCGCCTCCTCGAACGCCCTCAGGAAGAGGTCCTCCCGGAACGCCCCGGAGAGGCAGCCGCTCCAGAGGTCGGGGTCGTTCCGCATCGCCTCCGGCAGGTCCTCGTCGACGACGATGTCGCTGATCGCGACCCGCCCGCCCCGCCTCACGACGCGGTGGATCTCCGAGAAGAGCGCGCGCTTCTCCTCCTCGCGGACGAGGTTCAGCACGCAGTTCGAGACGACGAGGTCGACCGACTCGTCCGCGATCAGCGGGGCGTCGCGCCGCCAGGCGTCGACCTCCGACCGCAGCGCGTCGAGGTCGGCCGCGGCGGCGACCGGCCGCTCGCGCAGGCGCGCGTCGAGCCGTGCGACGTCGAGCCGGAGGTCCTGGATCCTCCCCTTCCGGAACTCGCAGACCTCGTACCCGAGACGCTCGGCCACGATCGGCCGGTTCCGTTCGGCGACCTCGAGCATGTCGTCGTTCATGTCGACGCCGATCACGCGCCCGTTCGGACCGACGCGGCGCGCGGCGACGAAGCAGACCCGTCCGGCGCCGGAACCGAGGTCGAGGACGACGTCCCCTTCCCGCACGAACCGGCTCGGGTCGCCGCAGCCGTAGTCCTTCTCCACGACCTCGGCCGGGAGGAAGTCGACGTCCTTCGGATCGGCCGGCACGGGACAGCAGAGCGCCTCCTCGCGTTCGCGCGCTCCGCCCGAGTAGCGGGTCCGAACGGCCGTCTCGACGTCGAGGGGAGGGAGGTCTTCGGTGGACATCGGGGAGTCCTTCGGGGTCGGGGCGCGGCGGTGGAACGCCCGGCGGGCGGGCCGTCAGGTGATCTCGCTCTCGACCGGGTAGACGGGTCCCTTGAACGACTCGGTCGACATGACGTCCGGCGGCGCCTGGAGCTTCTTCGGCTCGGCCGGCGCGCCGTCGACCCGGACGATCCCGGCGAGGTCGAGGTCGAAGTCGACGCGGTCCTTCGGATCGAGCACGACGAGCTCCGAGAAGCGCTTCTTCAGCACGAGCCGCAGGTGCTCCGCGGCGGTCCCGGCGTTCCGGACGTCCCGCACGAGGTAGCGGACGTGGATCTGGTAGCGGTTCCGACCGACCCGCCGGGCGCGCACCTTCGCCCGCGCGATCTCCGGGACCTGGCCGGCGGTGGCGCGGAGGGCGCGCTGGATCGCGGAGAGGGCGATGCGCGTCGTCCCGCCCGGCGCCCGCGAGGTGATGAACGCGCGCGCCGGAGTCTGGGAGAGCGAGTAGAGCGAGAACTGGACGACGTTCAGGTTCAGGACCACGATCACCGCGGCGACGACGAGCGCCGGGACCGGCTGGGACGTGACGAGCTCGAGGCCGCGGGCCAGGAGCGTCGGCTCGCCGGGCGGCGGCTCGCGGACGAGGTCGTAGATCAACGTCCCGGCGAGCCCGAGGGCGAGCAGCCGGTTCAGCACGGCGGTCAGCAGCGAGACGAAGCGCCAGGTCGCGTCCATGGCCTCACCCTAGTGTCCCCGAACGGCGCGCTCCAGCCGCAGTCCGGACCTTCCGCGCGGTCGACCGCCGGCCGGCCGTCAGACCGAGAGGAACCCCTCGAGGAACGACG
>JBICIB010000812.1:0-3117 GCA_043101415.1 Planctomycetota bacterium JB042
CTGGCCTCGCCCCCGGATCGACGGTTCACTGTCCGGCTCGATCGATATGGCCACCTCGAACGTCAAGATCGCCGTCGGCCTGCTCCTCGCCTGGCTCGTCCCCGGGCTGGGGCATCTCCGCTACGGCCGCCGCGGGAAGGCGCTCCTCTTCTTCGTCCTCCTCTCGCTGGCGTTCGTGCTCGGGCTCTGGCTCGGCGAGTGGCGCGACGTCCACGCCGAGAAGTTCCCCCTCTACCTCCTGGCGCAGATCTGGCTCGGTGGCCCGACCCTCCTCGCGCTGGCGACGACGGCCGACCTCCGCATCACGAACGACATCGCACAGCTCGACGCGGGGCTCCTCTTCACGTCGGTCGCGGGTCTGCTGAACGTCGTCGTGATGGTCGACCTGTACGAGGTCCACCTGAAGATCCGGCAGGAAGCGGGGACCGCGGCGGAGGCGACGTCGTGATCGCGCACGCCGTCCTGTTCGGGCTGATCTCCTGGATCGCGTCGATCGTCTATCACGCGCTCCGGAACGACGACGTGACCCAGGCGGTGGTCGCCGGGACGAAGCGGTTCGCGTCGTTCTACGTCCTGGCGCTCGTGCTGTCGGTCGGAGTCTTCTTCTTCACGCGCTGGCTCTGAGTCCGCGGCCGGGGGCGCTCACTCGACCCGCCGGAACCGGCGGCCGGGGAGCCGCTCCGCGCGTCCCCGGAGCTCGAGCTCGATCAGTCGCGAGACGACCTCGCCGACCGGCCGATCGAGGATCTCGGCCAGTTCGTCCGGCGTGCGCGGGAGCGCGGCGATCTCGCGCAGCAACGGGTCGCTCTCCTCCGCCGCGGCGGAGGCCCCGGCTCGTCGGTCGCGGCGGAACGCCTCCGCCCGGACCACGCCGAGTCCGACCAGGGGATCGAGGAGATCGGCCGGCTCGAGGATCGGCCGGGCGCCGTCGCGCAGCAGCCGGTTCGTCCCGCGCGACAGCGGGTCGTCGGGACTCCCGGGAACCGCCGACACCTCCGTCCCCGCGTCGAGCGCGGCCCGCGCGGTCGACATCGAACCGGAGTCCTCGGTCGCGGCGACGACCGTGACCGAGTCCGCGAGGGCGGCGACGATGCGATTGCGGGCTGGGAAGTTCGGCGCGTTCGGAGACGTGCCGAGCGGGTACGGCGTGACGAGGAGGCCGCGCTCGCGGACCCGGCCGTGGAGCCGGCGCGTCTCGCGCGGGTACGTCCGGTCGATCCCGGTCCCGAGCACGCCGATCGGGCGGCCGTCCCCGTCGAGACACCCTTCGTGCGCGGCCGCATCGATGCCGCGGGCGAGGCCGCTGACGACCGCGACCCCGGCCTCTCCGCAGGCCCGCCCGAGCCGACGCGCGAACCGGAGCTGCGCGGAGGCCGCCGCCCGGGCGCCGACCAGCGCGGCCCGGGGCGACGGGGGGAGGCCGGCGCCCGCGACGTACAGGACGGTCGGCGCGTCCGGGTGCCCGACGAGCGGAGCCGGGTAGTCGGCGTCGGCGACCGTGAGGATCCGGGCGCCGAGCCGTTCGGTCCGCCGGACCTCTTCGTCCGCCGCGTCTCCGCGCCGCAGCTCGAGGAACCGGTCGAGACCCGACGCGCCGATCCCCGCCTCTCGGAGCGCGTCCCGGTCGCCGTGGAGGAGCACCTCGACCGGCGGCGGCGGGCGGCGGCGGGGATGCCCCGAGGCCAGCAGGTTCAGGAGGATCGCCGCTCGTCGCTCTTGGTCCACGAACGAGAGACGACGGCCGGGTCCGCGCGGTCACGTCGATTCCGCGACCGCCTCCGCCAGCACGAGGTCGATCGCCGCCTCGTCCTCGACGTCGACCCGCTCCACGCGCCCCACGGCGACCGGGAGCGCGAAGCGGAGCGCGCGCCCCTCGCGCTTCTTGTCGGAGCGCAGGAACGAGCGCACGTGCGCGATCTCCACGGCGGGACCGCGCACCGGGAGTTCGAGCCGACGGCAGAGGGCGGCGATGCGCGCGGCGAGCCCGTCGGCCGCGAGCCCGAGCCGCTCGGCGAGACGGGCCTCCGCCACCAGCCCGACCGCCACCGCCTCGCCGTGCGCGAGGCTCCGGTACCCGGTCGCCGCTTCGAGCGCGTGGCCGATCGTGTGGCCGAGGTTCAGGAGCTGCCGCTCGCCGTCGTCCCGCTCGTCCCGCGAGCAGAGGGCCGCCTTCGCCCGGGCGCACCGGGCGACGGTCCCGGCCGCCGCCCGCGGGTCGGCGCGGAGCGCGTCGACCGACGCCGCCTCGAGCTCCTCGAACAGCGGCGCGTCCGCGATCAGCGCCGTCTTCACGACCTCGGCCAGCCCGCCGATCCACTCGCGGCGGGGGAGCGTCGCGAGGAGCTCGGGGTCGGAGAGGACGAGCCGGGGCGGCCAGAACGCGCCGACCAGGTTCTTCCCGCGGGGGGTGTCGACGCCGGTCTTCCCGCCGATCGAGGCGTCGACCATCGCCAGGAGCGAGGTCGGCATCAGCACCGACCGGACGCCGCGAAGATGGATCGCGGCCGCGAACCCGGCGAGATCGGTCACGACGCCGCCCCCGAACGCCACGACCACGCCGCGCCGGTCGAGACCGTGCTCGACCAGCCGATCGAGCAGTCGTTCGGCGTTCCGAAACGTCTTCCCCTCCTCGCCCGGCGGCAGGACGAGGACGGCGGAAGGGGAGAGGTGCTCCCGCAGCGCCGCCCCGTGGTGCGCGTCCACGTGCTCGTCGGTGACGACGACGCGCCCCGTCGCCTCGGGGGCCGCGGCCTCGATCTCGGCGTCCGCCCGCGCGAGTCCCCCGGGCTCGACGACGACCGGGTACGGACCGCGGGCGCTCGAGACCTCGACGCGCACGCGGGTCAGCCCCCGTCCGTCGGCGAGGGGGGCGGCGGCGGGGGTTCGGACCGATCCCCTCCGTCCCCGGGGGCGGCGACACCGGCGAGGACCCGATCGAGGCGGCGCCGCTTCCGGTTCAGGAACTCGCGGCGGAACTGCTCCGACTTGCGGCTGTCCCGGAAGACGAGCACGAAGAACGCGACGATCAGGAAGAGGGTCATCCCCGCGATCGCGTAGCCGATCTGCGCGATCGCCTCGTTCTTCGGCAGGTGGAACGGGTCGAACCGGAGCGGCACC
>JBICIB010000813.1:0-4829 GCA_043101415.1 Planctomycetota bacterium JB042
CTCCGCGTGCTGCAGGAGGGGGAGTTCCGGAAGGTCGGGGCGACGACGCCGACGCGCGTCGACGTGCGGATCATCGCCGCCACCAACCTCGACCTCGCGGAGATGGCGCGGAAGGGGTCGTTCCGCGAGGACCTCTACTACCGCCTGAAGGTGATGACGATCCGGCTGCCGGCGCTGCGCGAACGCCGCGAGGACGTCCCGCTCCTGGTCGACCACGTCCTCGACCGGATCGCCGACGAGACCGGCGAGGCGCGGCGCGGCGTGACGCCGTCGGCGATGAAGGCGCTGGTGGCGTACGACTGGCCGGGGAACGTGCGCGAGCTCGAGAACGAGCTGCGCCGGATGGCCGCGCTGGCGACCGACGAGACGATCGAGAGCCACCTCGTCCAGCCGCTCCTCGAGCAGCGGAGCGGGGCGGCGGCGGCCGGGTCCTCGTTCGGCGGCCGGACGCTGGAGGAGATCGAGAAGGCGGCGATTCTCGAGGCGCTGGAGCGGTGCGGCGGGAACCGGTCGGACGCCGCGAAGGCGTTGGGGCTGCCGCGCCGGACCTTCTACAACCGCCTGCGGAAGCATGGGATCTCCTGACGCGATGCGGCGCCGGCTCGTCCTCTCCCTCCTCGTCGTGTCCGCCGTCGCCGCCGCCGCGGGGCCGGCCGGCGTCGCCGCGCCCGGCAAGAGCCGGCTCGCCTCGTTCGTGTCGCGCGACGCGCGGCTCTTCCTGCGCGTCGACGATCGCCACGCGTTCCTGCGTCGGGCGCGCCGGACGGACATCTCGAGGGCCCTCGCCGGCCCTCAGGCGACGTTCGCCCGCGAGTCGCTCCTGCGCCTCACCTCCGACCTGACCCTCTTCCTGCCGCCGGTGGTGATCGACGCCGTCCCGGCGATCCTGGGCCGGGGGGAAGGCGAGGTCGCGCTCTCGGTCGAGGGGTTCACGCTCGAGCGGGGCGAGCCGTACCCGGACGTCCTGCTCCTCGCCGACCTCTCGGGTTTCGAGGGGGTCGTCTCCCGGCTGCGCGCGGCCGCGCACGGCGCCATGGACGTCCGGAGCGTCGTGAGCGAGTTCGCGCTGCCGTTCGACGCGGTCGAGCGCCCCGATCTGCTGATGCACCGCGGCATCGACCTCGTCCGGCTGACGACCTCCGCCGGCGCGCCGATCGTGCTCGCCGAGCACCGCGGCCTCCTCCTCGGAGCCGGCCGCCCCGAGCCGATCCGGGCCGCGATCGACCGGATGGACGACCCGCACTTCGGCGCGCTGGCCGACGACCCGGCGTTCGCCCGGTGCTGGAACGAGCTCGACCCCGCGCCGGGATCGCTGTTCGCGTATTCGAACCTCCGGCTCCTCCGCCGCGAGGAGGCGTTCCTGCGCGCCGAGGAGATCGTGCTGCGCGAGCTGTTCGTGCGCGACCTCGACGACTACGACGCGCTCGCCCTGCACGTCCGCGGCGTCGGCGACCAGTTCGAGCTCCGCGGCTGGCTCGACGTCGGGAAGGGGAAGGGCCCGGCCCGCCCGCTGTTCGGGGGGGACGCGCCGTTCCGGGCGCCGCGGGTCGTCGACGGCGAGGTCACGGCCTCGCTCTCGTTCCGGCTCGACGGGGTCCGGATCGGGCGGCTCCTCGCCGCGTTGAACCCGGCCCTCGGCGGCCTCCTCGACGCCGACCGGCTCGCGACGCGGTTCGACGAGATCGTGAACATCCGCGAACGGATCGAGCTGGCCTCGCTCCTCGGCGGAGAGGTGATGCTCCTCCACACGAGGAACATGGTCGGTCGCATCCCGACGACGCTGGTCCTGGTCGAGACCCGCGATCCGGCCGCGCTGAGGCAGCTCCTCGACCGGATCGCCGAGCGCTCGCCGCAGGTTCAGGCGACGGACGCGCCGGCCGGCCGGACCTGGAGCCTCTCGCTGCGACTGAACATGCACCTCTCGCGCCCGGCGTTCGGCGTGGTCGACCGCTGGCTGGTCGGCGGCGCGAACGCGGTCGCGCTGCACGCGCTGCGGCAGGGCGCGGCGGCGGGCGAGGAGCGGCTGGCGCGGACCGAGGCGTATCTGGCGCCGTTCGACCGGCTCGACCTCGGAGTCGACGGGCCGCGGACGACGACCCTCTTCCTCGACACGCCTCACCTCGGACCGGTGGCTTCCGTCTGGCTGCAGTCGGTCGCGCCGCGCGTCCGCGTCGCCGCGGACGCGATGGAGACGGCGGAGTTCCTGAACGACCTCCTCCAGCTCTGGGACGACCCCGAGGTCCACGAGGCGCTCCACGGGACGGTGGCGGTGACGCGCAGCCGGCCCGCGGGCGTCCGGATCGACGCCGTCGGCCCCTGACGGGGCCCGGGGCCCTCCCGCCGCGCGACGCGGCCGAGCGGGATCGCCCCTTCTCTCGACTGCGGGTGAAGTCGACGTCGTCCGGATGCCGATGAGGGCGGACACCGAAAGGGTCCGCCTGCGATGAACTCCGTTTCCACTCAAGACGCCGCCACGCCGCTGCCGGCAGAGATGCACGCCGCGCTCGCACGGAAGATCGAGTCCGGCGAGATCGAACTGCCGGTCCTCCCCGAGGTCGCCAGCCAGGTGATCACGGCGAGCATGGACGAGGCGTGCGACATCCGGAAGCTCTCGACGATCCTGAACCGGGACCAGTCGATGGCCGCGCACGTCCTTCGGCTCTGCAACTCGGCGATGTACGCCGCCTCGGTCCCGATCGTCTCGCTGCAGCAGGCGCTCTCCCGCCTCGGGCTGAAGCGGATCCGGGAGATCGCGCTCCTGATCTCGTGCGAGACCAAGGTGTTCAAGGTGGCGGGGTTCGACCTCCGCGTGCGGGCGCTCTTCCGGCACTCCCTCGCGGCGGCCGCGTTCGCCCAGGAGATCGCGCGGGCCCGGCGCTGGAACGTCGAGGAGGCGTTCCTCTGCGGCCTGCTGCACGACATCGGCCGGCCCGTGCTCCTCCAGACGCTGGTCGACCTCCGGAAGGAGATGGATCTCGACGTGGAGAAGGAGGCGATCGAGGAGGCCTCGCGCGAGTTCCACTGCCGCGTCGGGAAGGACCTCGCGGCGCGCTGGAACCTCTCGGACCGGCTGATCGAGACGATCGAGTACCACCACGACCCCGAGGCGGCGCCGACGGTCTCCCGCACCGCGATGATGACGCGGCTGGCGGACGACCTCGCGCACTTCGCGCTCGGGAAGGATCGGGTCGCGGAGGAGGAGATCCGCGAGCACCCGATGAACGTCCCGCTGAACATGTATCCCGACGAGCTCGAGGGCCTGATCCAGCGCCGCGACGAGATCGTCGAGATGATCGACAAGATGACATGAGCGACCCGGCGAGCTACGACGTCTGCGTCATCGGGAGCGGACCGGCCGGCATGAACGCGGCCCGGTTCGCCGCGCGCGAGGGGTATCGCGCCGTCGTCATCGAGCAGGAGGTCGACGTCGGAGGGGCGTGCGTCCACCGCGGGACGATCCCGAGCAAGACCCTGCGGGAGACGGCGCTGGCGCTGTCGAACTTCCGCCGGCGGACCGGCGAGGTGTTCGACCTCGAGATCCGCGAGGACATGCAGGTCGAGAGCCTCATGCGACGCCTGGAGAGCGTCGTTCGCGCCCACACCGAGACCATGGGCGAATCGCTGGCCGCCGAGGGGGTCGAGCGGTGGCACGGCCGGGCGGCGTTCGTCTCTCCCGAGGAGATCGAGGTCGTCCGGGTGTCCGGCCCGCCGAGCCGCGTCCGGGCGGCGAAGTTCGTGATCGCCACCGGCTCGAAGCCGCGGACGCCGGACAACGTCCCGATCGACCACGAGCACGTCCTCGACTCCGATTCGATCCTCTCGATGGTCTACCTCCCGAAGTCGCTGACCGTGCTCGGGGCGGGGGTGATCGCGTGCGAGTACGCGTCGATCTTCTCCGCGCTCGGCGTGGAGGTCACGATCGTCGACAGCCACCCGACGCCGCTCGGATTCCTCGACCCCGAGATCGTCGGGCGCTTCCAGGACTCCCTCATGGTCGTGGGAGGGGGGCGGTTCATCGGCGGCCGCCAGGTCCGCTCGGTCGCCTGGGACGACGTGCAGTTCGTCCGGACCGAGCTCGACGACGGCACGGTGCTCGAGACGGACAAGCTCCTCTGCTGCCTCGGCCGCGTCGCGAACCTCGACGCGCTCCACGTCGAGGCGGCCGGGCTCGCCGTGGACGATCGCGGTCGACTCCCGGTCAACGAGCACCTCCAGACGTCCCGTCCGAACATCTACGCGGTCGGCGACGTCATCGGGCCGCCCGCGCTCGCGTCGACGTCGATGGACCAGGGGCGCCGCGCGATGCTGCACGCGTTCGACCTCCCGGACACGCACCCGCCGGAGACGATCCCGGTCGGCATCTACACGATCCCCGAGATGTCTTCGGTCGGGCTGAGCGAGGCCGAGGCATTGAAGCAGCACGGCGACTGCATGATCGGCCGGGCGGAGTTCTCGCAGGTCGCGCGAGGCCACATCGCCGACATCTCCGAGGGGCTCGTCAAGCTCGTCGCGGACCGCGAGGGGCGGAAGCTCCTCGGCGTGCAGATCATCGGCGAAGGGGCGGCGGAGCTGATCCACGTCGGCCAGATGGCGCTCCTGAACGGGAGCGACATCGACGTCTTCGTCGACAACACGTTCAACTTCCCGACGCTCGCCGAGGCGTACCGGGTGGCGGCGCTCGACATCTTCTGGGCCCGGCGCGCCCGCGAGGCGCCCGCGCGGACGCCTCCCGAGCCCGCGCTCACCGACTGAGCGCGTCCTCTCCTCCGGCGGGGAGGTCGGCGCGGTCGAGCACCGTCGCGACCGCCCGGTCCGTGATCAGGCCGCCC
>JBICIB010000814.1:0-3127 GCA_043101415.1 Planctomycetota bacterium JB042
GGAAGCGGCCGGTCACGACGCCCGGAAACCAAGCCCCGTGCCGGCCGCGTGCATGTCCGAGCGAACGAAGGAGCTCCTCCCCCCGAGGGGCCGGGCCGCCAGCGAACACCCCACCCCTACCCCCACCCCCTCCCGTACCCGTTCACCGCCCCGCGCGCAGCGGCACGCCCCGCGCAGCGGTCCATCGCTCCACGCGCAGTGGACCCCGCCCCGCGCAGCGGTGTGACGGCCCCGCGCAGCGGTGTAACGGCCCCGCGCAGCGGTGTGACGGCCCCGCGCAGCGACCAAAGCCCAGCGCAGCGTGACAAACCCTACTCACGGTCGTTTCACATGCTCCGCCGCCGCCGCCTCGGCCAGGGCGTCGAGGTCCCTCTGGAACTCGCGCCGGATCATCGGCAGCACGAACCACAGCCGCATCCTCGCGCCCCAGGTGTGCGGCTCGATGTCGAGGGCGACCTGGACCTTGCTCCCGCCGCCGTCCTCCCAGACGAGGCAGGCCGAGGTGAACTTGCACCCCTGGCTCTCGCACTCGACGACGTACCCCTCGTTCTCCTCGAACCGGACGATCTCGAGCTCGGCGGTCTCGGTCCCCGCGCCGGCCCGGCGCGTCTCGCGCCAGCGCGTGCCGATCCCGACGGGGCCGTCGGTCAGCATCTCGACCGAGACGATCGACGCGATCCGCTCGGGAGCCTTCGCGAAGTCGATGAACGTTTCGAACGTGACGTCGCGCGGCGCGTCGACGCGGCGCGTGATGTTGAATCCGGCCATGATCCCCCGATCGTAGCGGGCGCCGCGACCGCACGAGAACGACCGATTCCGCCCGTTCTCACGTCGGCTCGGCTCGGCGGGCCCGCCGGACCGAGAACGGGGACCACGGCGTCCCTCGGGACCCCGGACGGCGTCGGCGAGGCGTAGGGTCGAGGCGCCAGGAAGGAGGCCCGTCATGACCGTTTCGCGGATCGCCCGACTCTCCATCTCCCTCGTCGCCCTCGCGGTCGCACCCGACGCCGGCGCCGGCAACGCGTCCAACTACGTCCACCTGATCAACGGGATCGACCAGTTCTACGGGGCCGGCACCTCGGGGCAGCCCGGCGCCGGCCCCGCGAACGGCGCGTTCCGCGGGGTGTGGCGCTGCTTCCCGGGGAAGATGCTCCACTCCCCGACTCTCGTCGTCGACGCGGCGTCCCCGCTGCTCGGCAGCTACGCCACGAAGGTGAACTCGATCCACGTGGTCGTCGGCGGCTCGGCCGGGAAGGTGTTCCGCTTCCCGACGATCGCCCTCACGTCGAGTCCCGGCGACTGCCGGTTCCTCACCACCGCCGGGACCCCGAACTTCGGGGTCTTCTCGGTCGCCAACCTCGGCCCGATCGTCGGAGGGCCGCTGACCACGAACCAGGGACCGGCGACGGTCTCGTTCCTCGGCGGCGTCACCAACTTCGTCCTCACGAACCCGACGCCGGCCTGGAACTTCCCGGTGAAGATCGCCTTCCGGCTGAGCGGCGGGGCGATCGGCGTCCCGGAGGCGGAGAGCCTCACGCTTTGGGTCCAGGACGACCCGAACCAGTTCGGCCCCGGGACCCGGCAGTACTGGACCCGCTCGATCGACGAAAGGAACCTCTGCGACTCGTACTCGTTCCTCCTGGACGGCGCCGGCACGATGTTCCACCTCGCTCCGAACGAGGAGTGGGGCCTCGGCTTCGGGACGATCGACGCGACCCTGTCCGCCGCGATCACCTCCCTCGGTCCCGGTCCGACCGGGATGAACGCGCACCACGCCGGGTTCGCGCAGCCGTACGACCTCGGCAGCGGCACGCGCACGATCTCCATCACCGGGAGCGGAGGGACCGGCCCCGGGATGGCGAGCCTCGGGAGCGAGATCCTCGGGTTCGCCGTGTACGACGAGATCGACGCCCTGTACGGCGGGCCGCTCGGCTCGTGGCAGCTCGTCTGCGCCAACCTGTGGGGAGCGGAGCTGACGGGTCAGCCGACCTGCTCCCGGCGGGTGAGCACGTTCACGACCTTCCCGACCGGCGGACCCGGAGGACCCGTGCTCGACGCGGGGCTCCCCGAGATGCCGCGCTCGGTCGGCAAGTGCGACACCCTCTGCGCGACGCTCCACTCGAACATCATCTGGATCGCCGCGACGAACTTCCGGACCCCGCTCGGCGGCCTGAATTGCCCGTACTTCCCGGTCCCGGCCGCCAACTCCGGCTCGACCGGGAACAACGGTGGCTTCGCCGTCCCGGTCCCGCCGTTCCCTCCGCTGGTCGGCCTCCAGCTCTACTTCTGGTCGCTGAACGTCGATCCGACGGACACCTTCCTCCACCCGGGCGCCGACGGCGGCCATCACCTGACGAACGGGTACGACGTCCTCTTCTTCCCGTGAGCGTCCGCGCGCCGGCGGGGTTCGATCCCTCGCCGCCTCCCGGGTCCCTCCCGCGGAGACGAGAAGGGGCCGCGAGGTCCGAAGACGTCGCGGCCCCTTCCGGCGGTCGGGCGTGGCTGCGTTCGATCAGGAGTCGCCGTTGGCGCCGACGTACCCCTCTCGCTCGAGGTGCAGCAGGATCTCGTTCGCGGCCTCCTCCGGCGTCAGCTCGGTCGTCTTCAAGACGACGTCGGCGTCCTCCGGGACCTCGTACGGGTCGGAGATGCCCGTGAATTCCTTGATGATGCCGGCGCGGGCCTTCGCGTAGAGCCCCTTCCGGTCGCGCTGCTCGCAGACCTCGACCGGCGTGTCGACGTGGACGAGGATGAAGCCGCCGCCGGCCTCGACCGCGCCGCGGACGTCCTTCCGGGTCTTGTCGTACGGCGCGATCGGGGCGCAGACCGCGATCCCGCCGTTCTTGGTGATCTCCGACGCGACGTATCCGATGCGGCGGATGTTGATGTCGCGGTGCTCCTTGCTGAAGCCGAGCTCGCTGGAGAGGTTCTTCCGCACCATGTCGCCGTCGAGCAGCGTCACCGGGCGGCCGCCCATCTCGAGGAACTTGACGAGGAGGCAGTTCGCGATCGTCGACTTCCCCGAGCCGGAGAGGCCGGTGAAGAAGACGGTGAACCCCTGCTTGTGGCGCGGCGGGTTCGACTTCCGGAGCTCGACGGCGACCTCGGGGAAGGTGAAACAGCTCGG
>JBICIB010000815.1:0-3071 GCA_043101415.1 Planctomycetota bacterium JB042
GCTGGTGCCCCTCGTCCTCGTACCCGACGTACCCCGGCGGCGAGCCGATGATCTTCGCCACCGAGTGCGGCTCGGCGAACTCGGAGAGGTCGTACCGGAGGAGCCGGTTCGGCGAGCCGAGCATGTACTCGGAGAGGCAGCGCGCCACCTCGGTCTTCCCGACGCCGGTCGGGCCGAGGAAGAGGAAGACGCCGTACGGGCGCTCGGGACGGAAGTCGAGTTCGCGCTTGGTGAGGCGGAGCCGGTCGGCGACCCGCTCGGCGACGTGGTCCTGTCCGACGACCCGGGAGCGGAGGAACTCCTCGATGCCGAGCAGCTTCGCGCTCTCGTCGAGGGAGACCTCGCCGAGCGACTTCCCGAGCTGGTCGCGGAGCAGGTCGGCGATGTCGGTCGCGGTGATCGGCTCGACCTCCTCGGTGTCCGTGTCCGCGGCGAGGACCTTCCGGGCGCACGCCTGATCGATCAGGTCGATCGCCTTGTCGGGGAGGTGGCGCTCCGGGAGGTGCTTCACGCTCAGCCGGACCGCGGCCTCCAGCGCCTTCTTCTCGAGCGCCACTCCGTGGTGCTCCTCGAACCGCGGCGCGAGCCCCTCGAGGATGTGCACGCACTCCTCCTGCGTCGGCTCCGGCACGTTGATCGGCTGGAAGCGGCGGACGAGGGCGCGGTCCTTCTCGATGAACTTCCGGAACTCGTCGGTCGTCGTCGCGCCGATGCACCGGACGTCCCCGCGCGCGAGGTGCGGCTTCAGGAGGGACGCGGCGTCGCCGGTCCCTTGCTGGCCGCCGGCGGAGAGGATCGTGTGGATCTCGTCGATGAACAGGACGACGTTCGGGTCGGCCGCCGTCTCCTCGACGAGCTTCAGGATGCGCGCCTCGAAGTCGCCGCGGTACTGGGTCCCCGCGACCAGGTCGGCGGTCGAGAGTTCGTGCAGCCGGAGGTCCCGCAGCCGCTTCGGCACCTCGCCGGCGGCGATCCGCTGGGCCAGCCCCTCCACGATCGCGCTCTTCCCGACCCCCGGTTCGCCGAGCAGCACCGGGTTGTTCTTGCTGCGGCGCGCGAGCGTCTCGAGCACGGCGTGGATCTCGCGGTCGCGGCCGATGACCGGGTCGAGCCTCCCGTCCCGGGCGATCTCCACGAGGTCGCGCGAGAGCTGGGCGAGGATCGAGTCGCGCTTCGGCGCCGGCGGCGCGACGACCGCGGGGCCCGGAGAGGGCGACGCGTCGTCGTCCGGATCGCCGGAATCGGACGACGCGGCGAGGATCGCGAGCGCCGCGGTCTCCACTCCCTTCGGGTCGACCCCGAAGCTGGCGAGCACGCGCTTCGGGAGGTTGTCGGCCTGGCGCAGGACGCCGACGACGCCGTGCTCGAGGCGGAACGCCGCGCCCCCCTTCATCGAGTCGCGGGCGACGCGGAGCGCGTCCATCAGCTCGGGGGTCCCGTCCGGACGCTCCTCGCCCTCGCCGCGGTCCGAACCGGGCGGAAGGGCGGCGCGCACGGCCTCGGCGAGGTCCTCGCGGCGGAGACCGACCGGGGAGAAGAGCTTCTGCGCCGGCTCGGGGAACGCGTGGAGGAGGGCGACGAAGAAATGCGGCACGTCGACGGCCGAGTGGCCGAGGCGGACGCACTCCTCCTGGGCGAGTTCGATCGCCTTCGCGAGGGGGCCCTCGATGCCGCTCAGCGGTTGGCTCATGCTGCTTCTCTCCCGGTCGCGCCCTCGTCGCCATGAGAGGGGGAGCGACGACCCGCGAACGGGTCACTCTACCGGATTCGATCCGCGGGCCAAGCCGCGGGGGCGCCTCGGCGCGGTCAGTCGAAGACCTTGAACTCGCCGTTCTTCAGCTTCGTCTCGTACTCGTCGAGGCCGCGCTTCACGACGCCGCCCAGGAAGTAGAGGCCGAGGATGTTCGGGAACGCCATGAGCAGGATCATCAGGTCGCCGAACTCGAGCACGTTCTGCGCGCTGATCACCGAGCCGAGGACGACGAACACGAGGAACAGCATCTTGTACGCCATCGACGAGCCGGCGCCGAAGAGGCTCGTCCAGCACCGTTCCCCGTAGTACGACCACGAGATCATCGTCGAGAACGCGAACAGGATCACCGCGACCATCAGGAGCCACGGGAACCAGCCGGCGAGGAACGAGACCTCGGAGAACGCCGCGAGCGTCAGGGCCGCCCCCTCCTTGCCGGCGACCATGTCGGTGTACGCGGGGTTGGTGTAGTCGTACACCCCGGTGATGACGATCACGAGCGCGGTCATCGTGCAGACGACGACCGTGTCGATGAACGGCTCGAGGAGCGCGACGATCCCCTCGCGGACCGGGTACTCGGTCCGGGCCGCCGAGTGCGCGATCGCCGCCGAGCCGACGCCCGCCTCGTTCGAGAAGGCGGCGCGCCGGAACCCCTGGATGAGCGCGCCGATCGCCCCGCCGTACACCGCGTCCCCGGTGAAGGCGGCGGAGAACATCGTCTCGAACGCGGCCGGCACGTCGGCGATGTGGGTGACGATGATCGTCAGCGCCGCCGCGACGTAGAGCGCGCACATGGTCGGGACGATCTTCTCCGCGGTCTGCGCGATCCGCCGGATGCCGCCGATGATCACGACGCCGACCATCACCGCCATCCCGACGCCGTAGACCCAGTCGTACTCCTCGAAGAACGGGACCCGGTCCTTCAGGATCCCGAGCGACTGGTTCACCTGGAACGAGTTCCCGCCCGCGAGCGAGCCGCCGATGCAGAAGATCGTGAAGACGATCGCGAGGACGACGCCGAGGGAGCCGAACCCCTTCTCCTTCAGGCCGTCGCGGAGGTAGTGCATCGGGCCGCCGGAGACCCTGCCGTCCGCGTCGATCCGGCGGTAGTGCTGGCCCAGCGAGCACTCGGTGAACTTCAGCGACATGCCGAGGAGTCCGGCGACGATCATCCAGACGGTCGCGCCCGGCCCGCCGATCGAGACCGCGATCGCGACCCCGGCGATGTTCCCGAGCCCGACCGTCGCCGACAGCGCCGCCGAGAGCGCCTGGAAGTGGGTCACCTCGCCGTGGTCGCCCGGGTTGTCGTACTTCCCCCGCA
>JBICIB010000816.1:0-6615 GCA_043101415.1 Planctomycetota bacterium JB042
ATCGGTTATTGACGGACGCCTACGTTGTCGAAGTCGGTAGTCGCAGTCGGCGGGGCTGTCGGTCGGAGCGGCCTTCGCCGCCGGTCCTCCGCGGCGAGCCCCGCCTCGGCGACGCGCTGGGCCCCGAATCGCTTCGTCGCCTCGTACGTCAGCGGCGGCTCCCCCTCGGCGAGGAGCCCGAACCTCCGCGCCAGCTCCGGAGGCGGGAGGTAGTCGTGCGCCATGTACGTGTGCAGGAAGAGGAACGACGGCCGCCCCCGCCGGGTGCGGATCCACTCGCGCACGCGCGGCATCGCGCCGGTCGAGCCGTCGAGGAACGGTCGGTTGTGGATCGCGCGCCCGGGGTAGTACCGGTCGCCGATCGGGTCGACCTCGCAGTAGACGTCGAACCCGCGCCCGAACCCGAACGCCCGCCCGACGTAGCCGCCCGACGTGTACGCCGCCGTCTCGAACCCCGCGTCCGCGAGCTCCTCGGGGAGCCACGGCGCCGCCGACGGCACCCGGTCCCGGAACGCCTCGACCCCGTGGGACGGCGGGAGGAGCCCGGAGAGCATCGTGACGTGCGACGGCAGCGTGTACGGCGCGTTCGCGTAGGCGCGCTCGAACACCGTCCCCTCCGCGGCGAGGCGATCGATGTTCGGGGTCAGCCCGCGCCGGTTCCCGTACGCGCCGAGCCGGTCGGCCCGCAGCGTGTCGAGCGAGACGAGGAGGAGGTGCGTCGGCGCCTCGGGGGGCGGAGCGACGATCCGCGGCGCGCCGACGAACACGACCGGGACCCCGTCCGCGCCCGGCGCCTCGAACGCGAACCGAAGGCGGAGCGTCGCTCCCGCGAGCGGTCCGAGCTCGAGCTCGAACGGCGTCCAGCGCGGCTCGTCGAGGTCGATCGCGCGCTCGTCCGCGCGCACGACCCCACCGTCGTCGTCGAGGAGGTCGAGCCGGAGCGTCGCCGACCGCGGCCGCGGACCGAGCACGCCGCCGATCCGCGCGACGAGGCGCGCCCCGTCCGGGACGGCGATCGGCCGCGTCGTCACCGTGGTCCCCGGCGTGAGCGCGATCGACGGCCGGACCTCGCCGTCGACGAGGGCGTCCGCGACGAACCGCTCGGTGACGCGCCCCTCGCCGACGAGCGCCTCGAACGGCGACAGCCACCGCGCGGTCATCCCGTGCAGCCTCGCCTCCCCCTCGCCGTGCTTCGAGACGAGCACCAGCACGCTCCTCGCCGCCGCCACCGGCCGCAGGCGGACCCGGACCGCCCCGTCGTCGCCGGCCGGCTCGGCCTCATGCACCGAACCGACGACGTGGTCGCGATGGAGTTCGCGCAGTCGTCCCGGACGGATCAGCTCGTCGAACGACGGCGGCGCGACGTCGAGCGCCACGACGAGGACCGCGAGCCCGTCCTCCCGGCCGAAGTCTCCGGTCAGCTCGATCTCGAGCGGGTCGCGACGCCCCGCGGGGACGGCGGCCGCCACTCCGAGCCCGGCCGGGATGAGGACGCCGCGGTCGACGCGGTCGAGGAGGTCGATCGAGGCGCCGGACGCCGGCTCGATCAGCGGGCCGTCCCCGAACGCGTTCGCGCCGAGGAACCAGCTCCAGTCTTCGAAGTCGACCCGGTCGTCGACCGCCGGCCGCGACCGGAGGAGCGGCGCGTCGCCGCGGACGACGTCGAGTTCGGGCGAGTCGACCGACGCGATCCGTTCGTCGAGGGCGAGACGGACCACCGGCGCCGGCGGATCGCCGGGCGAGCAGGCGGGGAGCGAGAAGCCGATCGCCGGGAGGAGAGCGAGGATCGAAGGGGAGCGCATGGGACGCCCCCACCATACGGTCCGGCGGGCCGCGCCGCTCGGCTCAGCGACGCTGCCCCTCGAGCCACGCGGCCCACCGCGCCGCGTCCGCGCCGAGGTCGGTCCCGGTCAGCCCGGCCAGCACCTCGACGATCCGCGCCGTCTCCCGGGGCCCGGGCCCGCGCCGTCGGCTCGTGACCGTGTCGAGGACCTTCGCGTCGAGGACGACGCCGCTCTGCAGGACGCCGACGTTCGGGTTCGCGATGAACGCCGAGTTCGCGACGTCGACGTCGAAGTCCTGCACGAACGCGCGCTGGGTCGTGATCGACGTCGAGCCGGACGGCGCCGGCGAGGCCCCGCCCCGGCGGAGGTTCCGGACGAGCTGCCCGACCGCGCGCACCGCGTGCAGCGCCTCGGCCGCGTCCATCGCCGCCTCGCGGAGCCGGACGTCGTCCCGCCGCAGGCCGCGCACGATCGCCAGCACGACCCGCTCGTCTTGCAGGGGGCGGAGCGCCTCGATCGCCGCGGCCCGGACCGCCGCGTCCCCGTCCTCGAGCATCCGTTCGAGGAGCGCCGGGAGCGCGGTGATCGGCGCCGCGCCGGCGAGCGCCTCGAGCGCCGCGAGCCGCGTCGCCGCGCGCCGGACCTCGAGCGCGTCGAGCAGCCGTTCGAGGACGCCGGGATCGCCCGCGCCGCGCCGGAGCCGCGCGGTCGCCACCCGCGCCCGCGCCGGGCGGTCGCCGTCGGCCGCGCACGCCAGCAGCCGCGCCGCGTCCGCGCCGTCGAGCCGGTCGTTCCGCCGGACGCCCGCGACCGGGACGTCGAGGAGGACCTCCGGCAGAAGGTCGTCCACGGCCCCCTCCCCCTCGATCCGGAGCGCCTCGTCCGCCAGTTCGAGCGCGTCGTCGAACCGGCCCTTCCGGAGCGCCCAGTCGACCAGCCGCATCCGCCCGCGCGCGTCCGCGTCGTCGAGCCCGCGCCGGAGCGCCGCGAGCGATCGCTCCAGGCTCCGCCCGTCCTCGACGTACGCGATCGCCGCGCGCTCGACCTCGACCGGTCCGTCGAGCGTCTCGACGACGAGCGGGGCGAAGTCGCTGCCGGGGCGGACCGCGCCGAGCAACGGCTCGGCGTCGTGGCGGTGGACGACGTCGGCGGCCGACGGGGCGGAGAGGGACGCGAGCGCGAGGAACACGAGCGCGGGTCGGCGCATCGGAAGGGCCTCCCGGTGGGGCGGGCGGCGGGGTCGACGCATTCTATCGGAACGCCCCTCTCCGGCAACGCCGCCCGGCGTCAGGCGCCCCCCCACCCGGCGGCGAGGAGCGCGGAGACGGCCGCCGCCCCGGCGAGGGCGAGCGCGAACCCGCCGAGGCAGACGATCCCGAACTCGAGCCCGATCGTGGCGGCGATCGTCCCCCGCCCGCAGCCGATCTTCGCGAGGGTGTCGAGCTCGCGCCGGCGCGCCCGGATCGTCAGGAGGACGACGAGCGCCAGCAAGAGCCCGGTCCCGGCCGCGACGAGCGCCGCGTTCGCGTCGAAGAACCGCTTCGCCCGGACGACGTACCCGAGCAGCTCGTCCGCCACGTCCCGCGCCACGAGGAGCTGGACCGTGTCGTGCACGCGATACCGGCCGCGCAGGATCGTGCGCGCCTTCGCGTCGTCCGGCCAGACCAGGACCGCGGTGACCGGACGTCTCGACGGGTCGCCGTGGACGTGGAACGAGGCCCGGTTCTCCGGGGTGATCTCCGTCGCCTCCGCGACCGAGGCGTCGAGCACGACGACCCCCTCCTCCTCCGCGGCGGACAGACGACGGTCCTCGTCGACCTCCCCCGCCTCGACGTGCCCGTGGGCGAGCCCCGCCGCCACCCACGCCGTCTCGAGCCCGCAGAAGACGGCGTGGTCGTCCGCGGTCCCGGTCTCCGCGAGGACGCCGCGGATCCGCAGCCGAAGCGGCGCGGCGCTCGCCAGGTCGTACAACGAACCGCGGTCGGTCAGGGCCGTCCCGCCCGCGTCGACCCCGAGCGCCGCCGCCGCCGCGCTCCCGCAGACCGCCTCTCCCAGCCAGACGAACGGCGCCCCCCGGGCGACCCGGAGCCCGCGACGCTCGAGGTAGTCGGGCGACGTCCCGACGAGCGGCGCCCCGCCGACCGACGAGCCGAGCACCAGCGGCACGGCGTCCGCGCGGCCGGTCGCACGGAGCGCCTCCGCCTCCGCCAGCGGAAGGGGACGCGGCACCCGCCCGCGGAACGTCAGCGCCGCGAGCACGAGGTCGAACCGGCTGCCGCGCGCCCCGAGCACGAGCGGCGTCGCCGCCGCGCGGTCGCCGAGCGCGTCGCCGAGCCGCTCGACCAGCCGGTCGACCGCGAGCGGCAGGAGGAAGACGAGCCCGAACGCGAGGACGAGGAGCAGGCTCCGCACCCGGTAGTGCGCGATCGATCGCCACGCGAGCCGCAGCGCGCCCCCGATCACGACGCCCACTCCGCCGCGTCGACGACCCGGTCGAAGCCGTCGAGCCCGGTCCGGTCGTGCGTCACGAAGACGAGCCCGCCGCCGCCCTCCCGCGCCCCGCCGAGGAGGAGCGCCCGGACCGTCTCCCCGCTCGCCGGGTCGAGGTTCCCCGTCGGCTCGTCGGCGAGGACCAGCGACGGCGCGGTCGAGAGCGCCCGGCAGAGCGCCACCCGCTGCCGCTCGCCGTGCGACATGCGGCGCGGCTTCCGCCCGGCGAGGTGCGCGATCCCCGCCGCCTCGAGGAGCTGCTCCGCCCGCGCCCTCGCCCCCGCGTCGACCTCGCCCGCCACGAGGCGCGGGAGGAGGACGTTCTCGGTCGCGTCGAGGTGGTCGAGCAGCTCGAACTCCTGGAAGACGAGCCCGATCCGCGTCCGCCGCCGTCGCCGCCGCTCCCGCTCCGACCGCGCCGCCCAGTCCGTCCCCTCGAACCGGACCGCGCCCGCCGCCGGCCGCAGGATCCCCGCCGCGAGGTGGAGGAACGTCGACTTCCCGCACCCGCTCGGCCCGACGACCGCGACCGCCTCCCCCGCCGCCAGCGCGAACCGCGCGACGGAGAGCGTGAACCCGTCCGGCCACTCGAACCGGAGGTCTGCGACGTCGAGGAGCGGCGCGGCCATGGGAGGGAAGCGTACGCGCCGGGGCCCCGAATCGCCGGCCGCTTCTCGCGCCGCGCTACCGGACCGCGATCCCGTTCCCCGCGTTCGGCGTCGTCGGGTACGACTGGATCGGCGTCAGCGTCGCCGCGTCGAGGCGGTGCATCGAGCCGGACTGCTCGGCGGCCCAGACCTCGGTCTCGTCCGGCGTCAGCGCGAGCGAGAACGGCGAGGGGACCGGCGCCGTCGCCGGCTGGAGGTACGCCGGATCGGACGGGTCGACGACGATCCGGGCGATCGAGCTCGAGTTCGGCGTCGCGACCCAGACGACGCGGCCGTCGTGCGAGATGTCGATGTCGGTCGCGAAGTCGCCGACGTTCCCCACCCCGCCGATCGGGAGCCCCGTGGAGAGGTCGTAGACGAGCACCGTGCTCCCCGGTCCGATGTTCGCCTGGGTGAGGTACGCGAGCGAGCCGTCCGGGCTCGGCACGACGTCGGTCCAGAGCCCGCTCCCGGTCGCCGCGCGGAAGACCTGGTTGTAGCCGGGGCTCTGCGGGTCGATGTCGACGGCGACCAGCCACGACGGCTGGCCGAGGCCGAGGCTCGCGGCGACCAGCACCCGGCCGTCCTCGGAGATGCTCGCCCCCTCGAACTGCGAGACCGTCCCGCCGATCGCGACGTTCCCGACGATCGTCCCGAACGTCGCCGACGCCGGGTCGATGTCGATCTCGACGATCTCCCCGCTCTGCGCGCCCGAGCTTCCGTACGACGCGCCGTAGCACCGCTTCCCGTCCGGCGTGATCGCGACCGCGTTCGGGCGGCCGTTGACGGGGACCGACGCGAGGATCGCGCCGTTCGCGGCGACGTCGACGACGTGGTAGACGCCGCCGGAGTCGGACGGCACGACCGCGAGCGAGCCGTCGGGCGTGAACTCGACGTCCGAGGGGTGCGTCCCGATCGCGGGCCACGTCCCGACCGTCCCCGCGTTCACGTCGACCGTCGACGCGACGCTCGACGAGCCGACGGAGACCGCGAGCGGCACGTCGGTCAGCCCACTCTCGAGCCCCTTCGACGCCGAGGTCCCGAACGCCGGGATCGGATCTGAGACCGCCCACTGGAGGTAGGCGCGCGCCCCCTGGATCGCGGGGAGCGGCGGGATCGGGAGCGGGAGGAGGAGCGACCCGGCCGGCCCGGTCGGCAGGCCCGGCGTGAGGAAGAACGGGAGGACGTTGATGTGGAAGCTCGACGGCACGTCGACCTTCTGCGTCCCGACGAGCAGGAACGCGGTGCTGTTCGCGAGCGCGCGCTCCAGCCGGACCGCGAACTGCGTGTTCCCGACGTAAGGCGACCCGAGCGCCCAGATCTCCGGCGCCACCCCGCCCGTCCCCGGCGTCTCGGTCCCGTAGGTCTGCAGGCTCTGCGGCGCGGCGAACGCCGGAACGCTCGAGGCGAGGATCACGATCGAAGCGCGGACGAGGGTGGACGCGGACGGCATGGGGACTCCTTCTCGGCCGAGGGGGCCGGCGGGCTCGGGCTTCGGAGTCGGAAGCGAGATCGAACGCCGAGCCGGATACGGAATTCCCGCCGATCTCGAGACGCGCCGCCCTCCCGGCCCGGTCAGCAGTCCGTTGAAGAAGTCACGCGGGGCTGCGGCGGCTCCCTCTCGCTGCTTTCTGCGAAATCAGCTGCCGGGTAGGACCTCGCCGCCGATCTCTGCGGTCCGCATTCCTCGATGA
>JBICIB010000817.1:0-10709 GCA_043101415.1 Planctomycetota bacterium JB042
GGCCCCGGCGCGCGCGCGACCCCCGTCCCGTCCTCGCGGAGGCACTCTCCCTCCAGGAAGGCGATGCGGCGTCCGCGGCGGACGACGCGGCCGGTGGCGACGAGGGTTCCCACGGCCTTGGTGAGGAACTGCACCGAGAGCTGCACCGTCGCGCACGACTCGCCGCGCTCGAGGTCGAGGGTGCGGCCGCAGGCGCGGCCCATGGCGCCGTCGAGGAGGAAGGTCGGGACGCCGCCGTGGACGAAGCCGACCTCGTTGTGGAACGAGGCGTCGGTCGAGAGCGTGAGTCGGACCGTCCCGTCCGGGAGGTCCTCGGTCCGGACGCCGAGCTTCTCGTTGACGGGGGAGGGGGACGGGAACGCGTCGGATCGGCTCATCGGGGGGCGGGCTCGCTTCGTTCGGGGTTCAGCGGACGAGGAGGACCTTGCAGTTCCCGCACCGGACCTCGCCGGCGAACGCCGCGGTCGGGACCGCGTTGGTGCGGGTGCAGAACGGGCACTTCAGGCGGACGTGGTCGCCGCGGTCCTCGTGTTTCGCGCGATCGCAGCGCGGGCAGACGAGGCGTTGGGCCGGGCTGTACGCGCGGCACGCGCCGCAGACGGAGAGGCGGGGGCGGCGGTCGGTCCGAGGCCGTCCCTCGACGAGGCGGCCGTACGCGTCCTGGATCTTCTTGAACTTCTCGGCGGCGACCGAGGTGAACTCGTCCCCGAGGTGCTGGAACCGGTCGGGGTGGTAGCTCTTCACCGCCTCGCGGTACTTCGCCTTCACGAGGTCCGCGTTCGCGCCCGGCTCGAGCCCGAGGGTCCGGAAGTCGTCCTCCGCGGCGGCCGGCGCGTCGTCGGCGACGAAGTGGCCGCGGATCGCGCGGAGGTCGGTCGGCGAGACCCCGAGGCCGGTCGCGACGGCGCGGAGGGCGGACTCCTCGGCGGCGTTCACGTCGCCGTCCGCGAGCGCGACCCGGTACAGGACGAACACCACGTGCGTCCGGTCGGACGCGTCGAGCGGCGGCATCGTCGCCAGGGCCGCGTCCGCGCCGACCGCGCGCGCCTCGGCGGTCTCGATCGCGCGGTCGATCGCCAGGACGTGTTCCTCGGGGAGGCCGGCGTCGCGTCGGAAGTAGGTGCGGATCGCCTCGCGCTCGGCGGCGACGAGGGGGCCGTCGGCACCCGCGACGTGGACCGCCAGGTGGACGAGCCCGGCCGCCCGCGCCACCGCGAGCTCGGGGCCGGCGGGCCGCCGGCGCATCTGCTTCTGGAAGAGGTGCCCGAGCAGCGAGCCGGCGATCGCCCCGGCGAGGTTCCCCTTCATCAGCGCGAAGCCGAGCCCCGCGCCGAGGAGGGCGCCGATCGGCTTCGGCGTCCCTCCCGACGGGGCCGGCCGCGACGGCGGCGTCCCGGTCATCTTTCCCGGCCGAGGGCGCGCGCGCGCCCGGCGACGCCGGCGGGGACCGGCACCCCGATCGCCGCGGCGATCGTCGGCGCGACGTCGATCGAGGGGAACGGGTCGGCGAGCGTCCCGCCCTCGACGCCCGCGCCGAGGAAGACGACGGGGATGCGCTGGTCGTAGTCGTACTGGGTGGCGTGGTTCGCCTTCACGTACGGCGCCACGTCGAGGTAGTCGAGGTGATGGTGGGGGGCGAACCGGAGCATCACGTCGCCCGAGCGCCGAGGGTGGAACGAGAAGCGGAACGACGCGGGGATCGACTCGTCGCCGGCGAGGAGGCGCTCGCGCGGGTACGCGGCGGTGATCCCGCGGACCGAGACCGCCGCCCGGGCCGCGGCGGCGCGGACGTTCGCCGGGTCGACGCCGCGGGCGGCGATCGCCTCGCGCGAGAGGTAGACGTCGGGGAGGGTCATGAGGGTCCAGTCCGCCTCGCCGAACCGGAGGTCGAGCGCGGCGTCGATGGTGTCGAGGACGACCTTGGTCCGGACTCGACCCGCGTCGATCCCGCGGGAGAGGAGAGACTCGACGATCGGGCCGATCCCGTGGTCGGCCGAGAGGACGAACAGAACCCTCCCCGGTCCCGCGGCGCGCTCGGCCGCGGACATCAGGTCGGCGATCGCGCGGTCGAGGCGGGCGTAGTAGTCGACGAGCTCCCGCGACTCCATCCCGTAGGCGTGTCCGACGTAGTCCGCCGAGGAGAAGCTGACCCCGAGCAGGTCCGGCGCGTCGTCCCGGCCGAGGTCGAGCGCGTCGAGGGCGCGGGCGGCCAGCCCGGCGACCCGTTCGTCGGAGAACGGGGTGAAGACGACGTCCGCCTCCTCGTCGATCACGTGCGGGAACGTCGCCTCGACGCCCTCGTCGAAGCCCCCGCGGCCCTCGTACCGCATCGCGTCGCCCGTCGCGCCGGCCTCCTCGAACTCGGACTCGGTGAGCGACGCCTCCCACACCCGGCCGAGGTACGACCGGACGGGGTGCTCGCGTTCGTACGCGGCGACCCAGTCCGGCAGCGTCGCGGCGTAGTGCGTCGACGAGGTGAAGGCGCAGGTCGTCGTGTCGACCCAGACGCAGGCGTCGGGGGCGCGGCCGCCGAGCATCGTCGCCGCCCGGGCCTTGTACGCGAGGGTCACGACCTTCGACCGCGGGTCGGCGGCGTGCATCCAGTCGCCGAGCGCGTCGACGAGGAGGTCTCGGGACGACTGGCCCGACGCGTCGCGCCCGAGGTTGCGGACCGAGGCGTCCTCGGAGACCCGCTTGAACGTCCCCGGCGCGTCGTCGTCCGGGATCATGTTGGCGACGACGCCGTGCCGCGCCGGGTGCGAGCCGGTGGAGAGGGTGGCGTGCCCCGGGCCGGTCGACGTCACGGCGTGGAGGTGGCGCGCGGCCGCGTACCGGCGGCCGTCGCGACGGAGGCGGTCGAGCCCGTGCCCGAGGAAGCCGCGGAACCGATCGAGGTAGTCGGCCCTCCTCTGGTCGACCACCATCACGACGACGAGCCGGGGCCGCGGCGGCGACGCGCCGTCCGCGGGCGTCCAGCCGAGGGCTCCGGCGAGGAGGAGGGGGGCGACGGACGAGATCACGAGAACCACGCCACGCCGGCGAGCCAGGCCTGCACCCAGTACTGGTACGTCGCCGCGGCGGCGCGCGCCGCTCCGCGGTCGGGCCGGACGAGCCGTCCGTTGTTCGTCACGTCGAGGTCGAGCACGATCGCGCCGGTCGGGTCGACGCGGGCGGCGACGATGCGGGCCGGGCGCGGCGCCGGGGTGATCCGGTACCACGGCCGGGCCTCGTCGAGCGCGACCGTCTCGACGCTCCCGTCCTCGTACTTCAGCTCGACGGTCGTCGGCACGAACAGCCGCCCCCGGTTCCGGACGATCACCTCGGCCGCGTGCAGCGCGGGCTTCGCCTCGGCGGGGGCGTCCCCGGCGCCGCGCTCCTCGACCGGCGCGTCCTCCTTCGCCTCGCCGGCGCCGAACCAGCGGTTCGCGCGCGCCGTGATCGAGGCGAGGAGGCCGGGCGGCTCCTCGACCGGCGAGAACGACGGCTCCATCGGGTCGCCCGGCCGCGCCTGCGGCGTGAACCCGTCCGGCGGCCCGATGGGGATCGCCCGGACGTCCTCGACCGCCCAGTCGCAGACCTCGCTCCCGCGGACGGCCGCCTCGAGGAACGCGTGGTGCGCGTCGTCGAGGACCTCGTCGGCGACGGCGAGGAAGTCCTCGGACGTCGGGTGCCGGTACGCGAACCTCCGGGTCCAGGTCCGCAGGAGCTCGAGGGTCCGCTCCCAACCGGCGATCCCCTCCAGCGTCCGGAGCATGAGGGCCGGCTTCGAGTAGGCGATGGTGCGGTAGGCGTTCTGGCCGCGCGCGCGGTACGCCTCCCACGAGAAGGTCGTCAGCGGGGCGTCGTGCGCGAACGGCTGGTAGCTCGCCTTCCGGCCGAAGAACCGGTCGTTGAACGAGCCGCGGATCCGGAGGTCGGGGATCGAGTAGCCGAAGAGCTGGTGTCCGGCCCGGAACCGTCGCCCGAGCGAGGAGCGGAACGGCGACTCGCGGTACCCGGCGATCGGGCCGAGGAGGGACCCCGACTCGAGCGTCGGCAGCACGGCGCGGTCCCACGCCGCCAGCGAGAGCCCGGGCGCTTCGGCCCGCCCGCGGAAGAACTCGTCCATGACCTTGTACGTCATGTACGTCGTGATCCCCTCGTCGAGCCACGCCTCCTCGAACTCGTTCGTGGCGACGAGCCCGTACCAGTACTGGTGGTTGAACTCGTGGACCGTGACCCCCGCCGGCTCCTCGGACCGTTCGGCGAGCCAGGGGATCGCCTCCGGCGTCCGCGAGCTGATCGTGAAGAGCGTCGGGTACTCCATCCCGCCGCCGGAGCCGTGCGGCTCGGCGTCGATGGTGACGCGTTCGTACGGGAACGGGAAGAACCACTCGGCGTACCGGTCGATCGTGAACCGGGTCACCTCGAGGACGAGCTGCGCCTTCGGCTCGAGGAACGGCTGCGACAGGAGGACGATCTCGGTGCCGGTGCCGGCGCGGGCGACGTGCTTGACGAAGTGCGGGTTCGCGCACCAGGCGAAGTCGTGCACCGCCTCCGCCCGGAACCGTTCGGTCCGGACGTCCTCGGTGACGATCGGCTCGCCGGCCGGGACGCCGGTCGCGCCGACCACCCAGTCGCGCGGCACGGTGATCGTGACGTCGTACCGCCCGAAGTCGGCGAAGAACTCCGACGGGTTGCGCCACGGCCAGTCGACGAACTCGCCGTCCCGGTGGGCGCAGAGTTTCGGGAACCACTGCATCGCGTTCACGTGGTCGCCGAACTTCCCCATCCGCGCGACGATGTGGGGCAGCTTCGTCTCGAACTCGATCTCGAACCGCGCCTCCCCGTTCCGTTCCAGCGGCGGGTCGACGGGGACGTGCATCAGCGTCTCCTCGATCCGCGTCCGGTCCGCGAGGTCCTCGCCGCTCCCGGCCCGCACGGCGACGATCCGGCAGTAGCCGCCGTGCTCCGCCCCGCGTCGCCGGATCTGGTCCTCGACCCGCCCGTCCTTCGCCCACTGCGTGGCGGTGCTCGACCACGCGTTGCCGTACAGGCGGAAGGGGATCTCGGAGACCGTCGCGTCGGAGAGGTTCCGGAAGACGACCTCCTCCTTGCCGACGAGCGTCATCGACTCGCGGTCGAGGCGGACGTCGATGACGTACTCGTTCGCGAACGGTCCGGTCGGCGCGACCGGGAGCGGCTCCTCCGCGCGCGCGGCGGCGAAGGGGGCGGCGGCGAGGAGGAGCGCGAGTGCGGCGCCTCGCGTCGAGGGAGGCGGGCCGCGGCGAGGCTTCGGCGCGTCGACGACCGGGGCCGGGTCGGCGTAGACGAGCTCGGGATCGGGCTCGCGGCCGGCGTCGGCGCGGGCGCGGTAGATCGTGACCAGGCCCGCGGTCCGGAGGACGAAGGCGCCGAGCAGGAGGAAGATCGTCGCCTGCTGCAGGACGAGGACCGCGACGTCCGGATCGATCGCCGGGTCGAAGCTCCAGCCGAACGAGGCGAGCGGGTGCAGCGGCGCGCCCGGGTCGATCCGGCGCAGGAGGAAGTCGGAGACCCCGAGTAGGACGATCGGCACCGCCGACGCCAGCAGGAAGAAGACGAGCAGCGTGATCGGGTTCCGGAGCGAGAAGGCGATCCCCCGGAGGTAGCCGGCGAGCATCCCGCGCTCGTCGTCGACGACGCAGCGGATCCGCGCGAACCAGACCGGCAGCACGACGAAGAGGACGAACAGCGAGAGGAAGAGCGCCGTCTTCGCGGTGAGCGTCCACCAGAGCGTCGCGGCGGACGCGGAGCGCTCGAGCGTGTCGACGAACAGCGCCGTCAGGCCGCTCGACGCGAGCCCGTTCAGCCAGACGAGGATCGCGAGGACGACCGCGGCCGGCACGAGCACGCGGAGGAACGGGAAGACGTGCCGCCCGCAGGCGGAGAAGAACGTCATGAAGTTGACGGGGCGCCGCGGGTCGGCGAGGGAGGCGAGGACTCCCCCGGAGAGGAAGACGGTCGCGAGGACGGTGAAGATCGCCCCGACGAGGGCGGCCTTCCCGGCGCCGTCGAACGTCTCGGCGTGGTTCCGGAACAGGTCGGCGACGAAGGCGGCGTCGTACGCGGCGAGGAACGGCCGGGTCCCGGTCGACGGGGCCAGGACCTCCCCGGCGAGGTGGTAGACCGGGACCGCCACGATCGCCGCGAACAGGAGGTTGGCGACGTACAGCAGCACGACGCTCTTCACGCCGGTGATCGCCCGCCAGACGCCGACGAGGAACGCTTTCGGGGCGAGCAGCATGGACCTCACTCCGGAGGGGGGCGCGGATTGCGTCCAGCCTAGAGGTTGGCGTCGGCCCGAGGAAGGCGGGAGCGCCGCGTCCGGGGACCTCCGGCCGGGGTCGCCCGATCGCCGGGTTGGGGATTCCCTTCGGGCCGGCGCTCCTCTAGGTTTCTCCGACCCAGATATGGAGGAAACCATGCGCAAGACGATCGCGATGCTCGGACTCGGAGCCGCGTTGCTGGCCGCGGGCGGCTGCTACCTGGGCGGCGAGCCCTGGCCGTCGACCGAGGACGCCAAGGCGATCCGCGTGCTCGAGCAGCCGGATCCGCGCACGCTCGACATCTACGGCCACGTCACCACCCAGCGGACCGTCGCGCCGGCGGACTGGCAGCAGGCCGAGCAGCTCACGATCGAGAAGCTGAAGTACGAGGCCCTCCGCCGGTACCCGGACACGGCCGTCCTGTTCGAGGTGTACGTCATGCCCGGCGACGACTCGAACACCTATCACGCCAGCGCGATCGCCGCCCGCCGCCGCGGGCAGCAGTAGGTCTCCCGGGACCCTCTCGACGGCTCCGGCCCGCCTCCGCGCGGGTGCGGAGCCGTTTCGTGTCCGGGGCGCCCGATTCGAGCCTCAAGACCGGTCGCCGGTGATCCGATGGGAGGCATTCGAGCCTCACCCCGACCCTGGATCCACCCTTGCCGACCGCCGTCGCCGATGTCGCGCTCGCCGAACTGGTGTGCGCCCTGGAGGATGTCCGCCCCGACTCCCTCCGGAGCTCGCTCCGGAGCCTGCGGACCGACCGCGTGTTCGCGAGGTACCTCGCCGAGTCGTGTCTCCTGCGCGACGGCCGGGGCCCGGGACGGCGGGCGGAGACCCTCCGGCGCGTCCTCCGGGCCGATCCGGACGAGCGGGCCGAACTCGACCGCTTCGTCCTCGACTCCGCGGCCCTCGCCGCCCTCCGCGCGCGCCGGGTCTTCCTCGGGCGGGAGCTCCGCCATCGTGCCCGCCGCGCCGATCCGACCCGTCCGTTTCGCGCCGCGTCGATCGGCCTCGGGGACCACGGCCCGCTGCTCGACCTCCTGTCCGGGCCGGCCGCGGCGCCGGCGCTCCTCGAGGCGACGGTCGTCGACGTCGACGAGGACGGCGTGACGGACGCGCTCGAGCGGGCGCGAGGGTCGAGGACCTCCGCCGCGGTGAAGGGGACGGTGAGGGACCCGCGCGCGCTCGACGCCGAGCTCGCGGTCCGCTCCCAGGACGTGGTCGTCCTCGCCGCCCACCTCGACTTCGTGGCGACCGACGAGGCGGAGGAGGTGATCGGGCGCGCGTACGATCGGCTCGCCCCGGGCGGCGAGCTCCTCACCGGCCACTGGCACGACGACCTGACGCCGCGCGACCGGCTGGTCCTCGAGGGCCTGCTCGGGTGGGCGCCGGTCTTCCGGCGGCCGCGGGCGCTGGCGCGCCTGGTCCAGACGTTCGCCCGCGAGCGCGGCGCGACCGTCGCCGGCTGTCTCCGCGGTCCGAACATCTTCTTCGTGATCCAGCGGCCCGTCTGACCGCGAGGGTCCGGCCTCACGCCCGATCGAGCGAGAGGACCGGCCACCGCCCCGACTCCCCGTCGAACCAGGCCTCGACCTCCCGCGCGAACCGCTCCAGCGGGACGCCGAGGGCGTCGTCCGCGCCGCGGCGCGCGGCGCGGCGGAGCTTCTCCGTGCCGCGGCGGGCGAGGCGGCGCGCGCCCGCCTCCGCGCCGACCCACGCCTTCAGGTGGGCGGCCGCCACCTGGATCAGGCCCTGCAGCACGAGCCGCTCCCGGCGCTCCCCGGGCGTGCGGCGCCACTGGTCCTCCCACGCCTCGTGCGCCTCCCAGAACCAGCCGTGGTTGTAGAGGTCGCAGGCGTGGAGGTACTCGGCGTGGCGCGGCCACGAGCGCTCGTCGGGCGGCGGGGTCGCGTCCGCCGGGCGCCCGAACGAATGGCCGGCCGGGTCGGCGGTCGGGTGGGGGTGGCGTCCGGGCACGAACCGGTACGGAGGGAAGCTCCGTCCCGGCGCGAGGCGCGGGGTTCCCGCGATCGGGAGCGGCGGCGGCGCGGGCATCCGGACCGTTCTACCAGCGGGGACCCGTGAAGGCGCGCGCGGGGTCCGTCCGGGGCCGCGATCAGGCGCCGAGGAGCGCCGCCCGGCCGTCGCGGGTCAGGACGAGCACGCCCTCGGGGACGACGAGCGCCGCGGCCTCGGCGACGTCCTGGAACCGATGACGGAAGAGGAGGGTGCCGGTGCTGAAGTCGAACACCGAGAGGTGCGCGCTCCGGTCGGTCACGTAGAGGCGCCCGCCGGCGAGCGTCGGCGACGCGGAGGCCCAGTCCTCGACCTCGACCTCGAGTCGGGTGTCGCCGGTCGCCCCGTCGAGGACGAAGGCGCGGCGTCCGGCCGCGAAGACGACCGCGTCCGCCGAGGCGACGGGCGCCGCCGCCGACGCGTCGCCGAGGGAACGCTCCCAGGCCACGCGGCCGGTCGAGGGCTCGAGGCCGAACAGCGTCCCGGAGTCGTCGGCGGCCACGAACAGGTCGCCGGCGAGGACGAGGCCGATCACCGGCGCCGAGCGGCGCGGGGTCGTGTACGCCGTCTGCCCGCTCGCGGTCACGCCGACGACCGAGCCGTCGGAACGCCCGACGGCGATCATCCCGGTCCGCTCGACCGGGCCGGCGCGGAGCGGGCCGGGGACGGTGGCGACGCGGCGGGACCGGCCGTCCGCGTCGATGCGGTGGATCTCGCCGGTCCGCGTCGCGACGAGGAAGTCGTCGGACGACGTCGCCCAGGGGCGAGCGATCGGCGGCTCGGCGAGCTTCGAGTTCCCTCTCGGCGCGAGCGAGTCGGCGTCGTAGGCCAGCAGGTTCCCCTCGCCGGTGGCGACGAGGATCGAGCGGCCGGCCCGCGCCGGGGCGACCGCGATCCCCATCAACGAGCCGGTGTCGACCGTCTGCGTCACCGTGCCGTTCCGGAGCGAGATCTTCAGGAGCCGCCCGCTCCGGCCGCCCGCGAGGACGTGGCCGGTCAGGGGGAGCGCGTCGACCTCGACCGGCGCCTCCAGCTCGACGTCGAACCGCCCCTCGCGGAGGAGGTCGAGCCGTCGCTCGGGCGGCGAGGCGGCGGAGACCTCGATGTCGGTCGGCCGGAACCCCGGCGCCTCGATCGTCAGGACCAGCGGATCGAGCTCCTTCGGCCAGACGATCATCGGCGCCACGCCGAGGGTGCGGGTCGCGTCCTTCAGCGTCGCCCCGGCGGGGAGGGTGGTGACCCGCACCGGGAAGCCGACCCGGTCCTCGATCTCGAGGTCGGGGAGTTCGGCGGCGAGCGCCCGGATCGCCTCCTGCGCCTCCGCGACGGCGCCCCGGTCGAGCATCGCCGCGACGTCGGCCTGCACGTCTCCGGCGCGCCTCGCGGCGTCGCGGCGCTCTTCGAACGAGGCGCGGAGCGGCCCGTCGCCGTAGCCGCGGAGGAGGCGGTCGTACCCCTCGGCGGCGCGGGTGAACTCGCCCGCCGTCTCGGCGCGTTCGATCTCGCGGTAGTCGTCGGAGAGGACGTCGAGCGCCTCGTTCCGGGCGAGGCGGTGCTCGATCGAGTCCATCGAGGGGCGGACCCGCTCGAGGACGGTCAGGCAGGCCGCCGCGAGCGAGCGGAGCCGGTTCGCGTCGTCGATCACCGAGTCCTCGGGGATCCCCTCGAGCTCGCCGAGCAGCGCCCTCAGCTCGTCGAGTCGGGGCGCCGCGAACGCCTCGCCGTACTTCGCCATCGCCTCGTCGAGGAGCGAGTCGTCGTCCGGTTCGTCGAACTTCGCCGCCAGCGTCGCGATCGAGTCGTGCGCGTCCTGCAGTCCGACGGTGATCCCGTTCGCCCGCGTCCTCAGGAGCGCCTTCACCTGGGCGTTCGCCGTCGGCTCCTCCTCGAGGCGGCGGACCAGCCGGATCGCGTCCGCGAACCGCCAGTCCTCGACCGCGTCGAGCACCTCGTTCAACTCCTTGCGGATCGTGTCGTCCCGCTTGGACCGCTCGGCGGACGCCTTCTCGCGGAGCTTCGCGCGCGCCTGGCCGAGCATCCTCTCGCCGGCGAGCCGGTCGTCCTGGTCCTCGATCCGAGGGAGGAGTTCGACCAGCTCCGCCTCCGCGAGGCGCGCCTCGCCGCGCTCCAGGAGCTGGGTCGCCGCGTCGAGCCGTCCGCGCAGGCGTTCGTCGGCCATCCGTCCGAAGAGCGACACGACGAGCCAGGTCACCGCGCCGAGGGTCACGACGCCGACCATGATCCAGGCGGCCCGGATCCGGTTCCGGCGCAGCTTCAGCCGGGCGAGCTCCTTCTTGACGTCGGTCCGGCCCGGGTCGAGGAGGAGGATCGCCTCGAAGAGCGACGCCGCGCGCGGCTTCGTCCGTTCGGCGGCCGCCTGCGACAGCACCTCCGCGCCGTGCTCCT
>JBICIB010000818.1:0-2763 GCA_043101415.1 Planctomycetota bacterium JB042
GAAAGCGCATCGCTCTCCGGCACCCGGGGTTCCGGTCGAGAGAAGTCATGTCTTCTTGTCGGAACCCGGCAGGGAGTCCTTGAAGGAATCGATCGGATGATAACCGGCGGCGCGGCGCGCCGAGTCCGCTCGGGAGCGGTTTCGACCCTCGGCATCCACGAAGTGGACCCGAGCGCCGCCGCTCACGCTCCGCGGTCGGCGTACATCCGCTCGTAGTAGTTCCGGTACTCGCCCGCCTTCACCCGCTCCCACCACTCGCGGTGATCGAGGTACCACTGGATCGTCTCCTCGATCCCTCCCTCGAAGGTGTACGACGGCGACCAGCCGAGCTCGTCGCGGGTCTTCGTCGGGTCGATCGCGTAGCGGCGGTCGTGCCCCGGGCGGTCGGCGACGAACTCGATCAGGGACTTCGGCTTCCCGAGCGCCTCGAGGATCAGCTCGACGACCCGGATGTTCTCCATCTCGGCGTTCCCGCCGACGTTGTACACCTCGCCGTCCTTCCCCTTCTGGAGCGCGGTCAGGATCGCCGAACAGTGGTCGCGGACGTGCAGCCAGTCGCGGATCTGCTTCCCGTCGCCGTAGACCGGCAGCGCCTTCCCCTCGAGCGCGTTCGAGATCATCAGCGGGATGAGCTTCTCGGGGAACTGGTACGGGCCGTAGTTGTTCGAGCAGCGGGTGATGACGACCGGGAACCCGAACGTGTGCCCGAACGCGTGGACGAGGTGGTCCGCGCCCGCCTTGCTGGCCGAGTACGGCGAGTTCGGCTGGATCGGACTCGACTCCGAGAACGCCCCCTCGGGACCGAGCGACCCGTACACCTCGTCGGTCGAGACCTGGAGGAACCGCTCGACGCCCGCGGCCTTCGCGCGGTCGAGGAGGACCTGCGTCCCCATGACGTTCGTCCGCACGAAGATCCCCGGGTCGAGGATCGAGCGGTCGACGTGCGACTCCGCCGCGAAGTTCACGACGTAGTCGAACTTCGTCTCCTCGAAGATCGCCGCGATCGCGTCGGGGTCCGCGATGTCCGCCTTCCGGAAGGAGTACCGCGCGTCGCCCTCGACGTCGGTCAGGTTCTCGAGGTTCCCGGCGTACGTCAGGAGGTCGAGGTTCACCACCGCGAGGTCGTCGGTCGTCTCGAGGACGTGCCGGACGAAGTTCGAGCCGATGAACCCGGCGCCGCCGGTCACGAGGAGCGTCTTCATCGTGGTCAGGTTCCTTGTTTCGCGCCGCGCGCGGCGAGGTAGGCGGCGACCGCGTCCTGCCACGTGGGCATCGGGTCGCCGATCGTCTGCTCGAACATCCAGTTGCGCAGCACCGAGAACGCCGGCCGCGGTGCGGGGCGGTCGAGCTCGGTGCTCGGCATCGGGTCGAGGGACGCCGGCGTCACGCCGGCGACACGCAGGATCTCCCGCGTGAACTCGAACCACGAGCACGAGCCCCTGGACGAGCAATGATAGGTGCCGTAGCCGGCGTCGGAGCCGATCAGCCGGAGGATCGCGGCGGCGAGGTCGCGCGCCCACGTCGGCGCGCCGAACTGGTCGTCGACGACCTTGAGCGGGAGCCCGTTCTCCGCCGCGCCGAGGATGGTGTCGACGAAGTTCTTCCCGCCGAAGCCGTAGACCCACTGGGTCCGGACGATCCAGAACCGGCCGCGCGCGAGCTGCCGCACGAACTCCTCGCCGGCGAGCTTCGAACGCCCGTACGCCGACCGCGGGCCGACGGGGTCGAACTCGAGGACCGGCCGGTCGCCGGCGCCGTCGAAGACGTAGTCGGTCGAGACGTAGACGAGCGGGACGTCGCGGGCGGCCGCCGCGAGCACGACGTTCCGCGTCCCGAGCGCGTTCACGCGGTAGGCGAGGTCCGGGTCGGTCTCGCAGCCGTCGACGTTGGTCATCGCCCCGCCGTGGACGACGAGCGAGGGCGAGCGCTCCTCGAACGTCTCCCGCACCCGGGCGAGGTCGGTGACGTCCATGTCCCCCACGTCGGTCGAGACGACCTCGTAGGCGTCCTTCGCCTGCGCGCGGAGCTCGGTCCCGAGCATCCCGTCGCCGCCGGTCACGAGGAGCGTCTTCTTCACGGTCCGCGGGCCCTCAGTCGACGAGGTTGGCGCCGCCGTTCCGGACGAGCTCCGAGGCGCGGAAGAGCGACTCGAACGTCCCGGCGTCGGTCCACCAGCCGTCGAGCACGTCGTAGGTCAGCTCGCCGCGCTCGATGTAGGCGTTGTTGACGTCGGTGATCTCGAGCTCGCCGCGCTCGGACGGCTTCAGCGTCCGGGCGATCTCGAAGACCCGCGAGTCGTACATGTAGATGCCGATCACCGCGAGGTTCGACTCGGGCCGCTTCGGCTTCTCGACGATCTTCGTCACCTTCTCACCGTCGAGGCTCGCCACGCCGAACCGCTCGGGGTCGTGGACCTCCTTCAGGAGGATCTTCGCCCCGCGCTCCTGCTCGTCGAACGCCCGCACCGCGTGCGCGATGTTCTTCTCGATGATGTTGTCCCCGAGGATGACGACGATCTTGTCGTCGCCGGCGAAGTGCTCGGCCAGCTTCAGCGCGTCGGCGATCCCGCCCTCGCCGGTCTGGTACGTGTAGTTCACGTGCTTCAGGCCGAACTCGGCGCCGTTCCCGAGCAGGCGCAGGAAGTCTCCCGCGTTGTTCCCGCCGGTCACGATCAGGATGTCGTCGATCCCGGCGTTCACCAACGCCTGGGTCGGGTAGTAGATCATCGGCGTGTCGTAGATCGGCAGGTGGTGCTTGTTGGTG
>JBICIB010000819.1:0-3495 GCA_043101415.1 Planctomycetota bacterium JB042
CCTTCGGGGCGACGTCTGGGCGGAGCCGCACGACGAGGGTCCCCTTAGTCGTGTCGAGCCGCCAGAGGAGCGCGGCGTCGGCGGCGAACGCCACGTCCGGCGGCGGCGGCATCCGGAGGCGCCACCCCGGCGTCGACGGGTCGAGCGTCCCGTCCGCCCGGGCCTGCGCGAGCGCCGCGTCGATCGCCGCCAGGACGTCGTCCGCCCGAGGTCCTCCGGACGTCCGTTCGGTCGGTCGGGCCGCTCGCTCGAGCGCCCGCGCGGCCGCCTCGAACGTCACCTCCTCCGTCCAGACCACGTCGTGGTCGAACGCGCCGCCGACGAGTTCCCGCGTCGCCGGGGGCTCGGTCGCCGCGGTCGCGCCGCGGCTCGCCGGGTTCCGCGGGGCCGGCGCGAACGGCTTCGCCATCGGACCGAGCCGGAACCGGACGACCGCGCCGCGTTCCCGGTCGATCCGGAGGAGCCCGACGAACGGCGCGGCGGCCGGGGCGTCGCGATCGGCGCCTCCGTCCGCGGGCGGCGGGGTGACGTCGGCCCGGAACACGACCTCGGAGTGACGGTCGTTCGTCGCGAGGAGCAGGGCGAACGGGGGGGAGACGTCCGCGCCGGGGTGGAGGTGCCGGACGATCGTCTCGACGCCGCTTCGGTCGACGGCCCAGACGTCGCCGACGGCGACGGCGCGCCCCGGCTCGGGCAGGATCGTCCGGAACGTGTCGTTCGGAACGGCCCGGGCCGACCCCTCCGATCCGCCGTGGACGTGGGCGCTCGCCCCCCGTCCTCGCGTTCGCGGAAGAAGCGGGTCCGCCCACCGGGCGACGACGTCGAGCGACCCGTCCGCGGCGAGCGCGAGCTCGACCGGGGACGGGTCGGATGTCTCCGCAGAAGCGGGGAGGGAGAGGGCGAGCGCGAGACCGGCGGCGAGCATGGCGGACCTCCCGGTGTCCGGGCCTCGACCCGAGGCCGTTCCACCCTACGGTCCCACGGCGCGCGCCCGATCCGGTTCACGTCGCGGGGACCGCGTCCTCCCGGAAGGTCGCCGCGTCCAAGATCGACCAGAGGTGCACGAGGGCGCCGACGATCAGCGGCACGACCAGGAACCAGAGCGCGTACCCGATGCCGGCGACGGCGAATTGGATCAGGGCGCGCATCGGACGCGCCTGGATGAGCTGACCGAGACCGGGGACGAAGACGCTGCAGAGGGCGGCGATGACGTTTCCGCTCGAACCGCGAGTGGCCATGGGATTCCTTTCTCTCGTTCCAGTGCGGGCGGCGGCGCCGCGATCCGGCGCGTCCGCCCGCGGAGGGAGGAAGCGAGCGACGTGCCAAGTCGGGCGGCGTCGCAAGTCGTTGCCACGGAACCCGCTCCGGCGTGCGGCGGGGCGGGGGCGCGCGCACCGTGTAGAAACTGCAGCGGGGGCCCGGTCCCCTCTCGTCCGGCTCCCTCGGCGTGGGATAGGCTCGGTCGCCCCGCTGGTGGAGGTCGCCATGAACCCCGATCGAAACCCCCTGCTCTGCCGCCGCGTCGCCGAGGCCGTCGAGGCGATCCGCGCCGAGCCCGAGCGCGCCGACGCGCTCTGGTCGTCGCTCGCCTTCGACTACGCGACGACGTCCGCGGCCGATCCGGACGTCGCGGCCGCGATCGCCGCGCGCGACCCCGCCGCGGTGGAGAAGATCCTCGAGGACTGGGATCGCGACCGCCGCCCCCGTCCGCTCGAGGACCGCGAGATGCTGAAGAAGGCGATGAAGGCGTTCCGGAAGCGGTTGAAGCTGACCCGGCTCGACGACGAGTCGCGGCTCGGCGTCGGCGCGACGACGAAGGGATCGCCCTCGGCGATCGTCGGGATCGTGCCGCCGAACGACCATCCGCCGGCGATCTGGGCGGAGCTCGCGCGGCAGGGGCGCCTCGTCGACTGCAAGGGCGGGATGTACGGCCTCGCCGAGGAGGCGGGCTGGCGGAGCTGACGGAGGGGGGCCGCCGTCCGTCGAAGAAGCGCCGTGGCCGCGAGGGGCCGCCGCAGCCCCGCATGACTTCTTCAACGGGCGGTTAGGATGGGAGCCGCGAGAAGAGGAGGAGTCGCTGCCCCCCGCGCCCCTCGGGCCGTCGGTCGTTCGCCATCGCGGACACGACCGGACCCGGAGGCGCTCGGTCCCGCGCCGGCGGCGTTTCGCGCCCCGATCGGGCTCGACGGCTTTTCCCCGGCAATCGGAGACGCTCGGACGCGTCTACCGATCGGAGAACCCCGCGCGAGGCGACCCATGTTCCTTCGTTCGACCGTGTTCCTGTTCGTCGTCGGCGTCCCCGTCGGCCCCGCCGCCGCCCAAGGCCTGCTGTTCGAGCTCGAGGCGCCGACCGACGCCTCGGTGCCCTACGCCGCGCAGACGGCGGCGGCCGGCGACGTGAACGGCGACGCCGTCCCGGACGTGATCGTCGGGATCCCGTCCGTGCTCGGGAGCGGCTTCTGGTCCGGGCGGCTGGAGATCCGCTCGGGGGACGACGGCCGCCCGCTCGACTCGGTCACCGGGGCGGATGGGGAGAGGGTCGGGGCCGGCGCGACCTCGGCCGGCGACGTCGACGACGACGGAACTCCGGACGTCGCGACGTTCGCGTTCGAGGAGGGTGCGTGGGAGGTCCGGATCCTCTCCGGCGACGATCTCTCCGTGTTGAGGGAGTACCAGGGCCCGGCGGGGCTCGCGCATCCCATGGGGCTCGCGCGGGTCGGCGACGTCGACGGGGACGGGGTCCTGGACCTCGCGATCGCGTACGACGACGGCATCCGGGTGCACTCGGGCGCGGACGGCGGGGTCCTCCTGGCGTTCTCCGACTTCGAGTGGTGGAGCATGACCGGGCTCGACGACCTCGACGGCGACGGTCACGGCGACCTGGCGTTCGGGCGTCGTTCGGACGCGGGCGGTTTCGTGTCGATCGTCTCGGGCGCCGACGGGACGGCGATGCACGAGCAGGGGCTCGAGCTGGGGCTGGAGCAGTTCGGCCGGCGCGTCGCCGACGCGGGGGACGTCGACGGCGACGGCGCGCACGACCTGCTGGTCGGCGTCCCGCGCGGCATCGGAGAGGGGAAGGGGACCGTCCGGCTGGTGTCGGGGATCGACGGTACGCTGATCCGGAAGTGGAAGAGCGAGACCCCGGATCCGAACGACGTCGGGAACGACGGGTTCGGGTCCGCGCTGTGCGGCGTCGGGGACGTCGACGGGGACGACGTCCCCGACGTGCTGCTCGGCGCGTGCGACGACGAGTCCCCCGGCGGGGCGGAGGCCGGCCGGGCGACGGTCCACTCCGGGAAGACGGGCCAGGCGATCTTCACGCTGTACGGCGACTCCAAGGCGCACGAGTTCGGGATCGCCGTCGCGGGATTGGGCGACACGACCGGGGACGGCGTGCCGGACGTCCTCGTGAACCTCGGCAGCTCGAGCCTGCCCGACGCCTATGCGCGGGTCTTCTCGGGGCGCGGCGGCGACTTCGTCCCCGGCCAGGCGCTG
>JBICIB010000820.1:0-6356 GCA_043101415.1 Planctomycetota bacterium JB042
CCTCGAGGGGGCGACCTCGGCGGAGGTGCTCGACCGGACGGCGGTCATCCTCGGCATCTTCCAGCGCCACGCGCGGACGCGCGAGGCGAAGCTGCAGGTCGAGATCGCCCGCCTCGCGTACCTCGCGCCGCGGCTGCGGGTCGCCGGCCGCGGCGACCGCCAGCGGGGCGGGATCGGCGGGAAGGGGGCGGGGGAGTCGGCGAGCGAGCTGGAGCGCCGCCGCGTCCGCGACCGGATCGCCGAGCTGCGGCACGAGCTCGAAGGGGTGCGGCGCGAGGCGGACACGCGCCGCCGCCGTCGGATCGAGCGGCGGTCGGTCGCGATCGTCGGCTACACGAACGCCGGGAAGTCGTCGCTCATGCGGCGCCTGACCGGCAGCGACGTGTTGGTGCAGGACAAGCTGTTCGCGACGCTCGACACGACGGTCCGCGCCCTCTGGCCGGAGACCCGACCGCGCGTCCTCGTGTCCGACACCGTCGGGTTCATCAAGAAGCTGCCGCACGACCTCGTGGCGTCGTTCCGCTCGACGCTGCAGGAGGCGAGCGACGCCGGGCTCTTGCTGCACGTCGTCGACGCGTCCGACCCGGTCTTCCGCGGCCAGCTCGAGGTGACGCGCGAGGTCCTGGGCGAGGTCGGCGCCGGCGAGCGGCCGACGCTGCTGGTGCTGAACAAGGTCGACCGGATCGACGCCCCGACGCGCGCGGCGCTGCGGGAGGAGTTCCCCGACGCGTTCCTCGGGTCGGCCTTCGACCCGGACGACGTCGCCCGGCTCCACGACCGGATCGTCCGCTTCTTCGAGCGCGACATGGTCGACGGCGAGCTGTTCGTGCCGTACCGGGACGCGGGCTTCCTCCACACGATCCACGAGTCGTGCCGCGTGCTGGAAGAGGTCCACGAGGAGGAGGGGACCCGCGTGCGGGTGCGGGCGCCCCGCGAGGAGATCGATCGGCTGGCGGCGCGTCTGTGATCCCGGGATGAAAGGAAGGAGGGCCCCCGAGCGATGCTCGGAGACCCTCCCCTGCCCTGCTGGCGCTCGCCCCCATCGGGGGCGCGTCGGATCACCAGCGGTTGCCGCCGCCGCCACGGTTCTCGCGCGGCTTCGCCTCGTTGACGGTCAAGGCCCGGCCGTCGACCTGGCGACCGTTCATCCCGTCGATCGCGGCCTGCGCCTCGGCGTCCGACCCCATCTCCACGAACGCGAATCCTCGCGGGCGCCCGGTGTCGCGGTCGGTGATGATGTTCGCCGAGCGGACCGTGCCGAACTCGGTGAAGGCGGTCTCGAGCTCGGTCTCCGTCATGTTGAAGGACATGTTTCCGACGTAGAGTTTGCTGGCCATCTCTTGCTCCAATCGAATCCCTAGGACGCGCCGTCGAAGAGACGACGTGTCCGCGTGTCGACTCGCCGGTGTTGGCGAACCGACTCAGACCCGTCACGCTCGGGACTGGGATTGAAACGGCCGAATCGTGCGGTCTTCAGGGGACGACACGATCCTCGAGTCAGCCTCGGTCGATCCCCCAGGTCCGGGAGGAGGATCGTCACCCTCGACGGCGCCAAGGCGATCGAAGGTCGAACGTCGAAGGACATCGACCCGGGAACCGTCCCGGATCTCCGCCCGTGAGCGCGGTGGTCGATCGACGCGAGGGTTGCGGCGGAAGCCGCGCTGCCGTTCGAATCGGAAGAGTGTTGCACTCGGTTGCTCGGGCCGCGAGGGCACGAGCGGTCGACATGCTGCCCATTCGGCGAGAGAAACACAACGGAACTCTCGAACGATCTTCGACCCGCGCCGTCCCGATCGAGGAAAGTCGACGGATTTCCGACGAAGGGACGACCGGCGATGCGCTCGGACGGCGCATGTTCTCGGGACGATCCCGGCCCTCGAGAAGGAGCGGAGACCATGACGAAGACGCTTCCCGCCCGGCGGACGATCGCCGCGGCGCTCCTCGCCGCCGGCGCGCTCGCCGGCGGCGCCGCGCCCGCCTCCGCCCAGGCCGCGATCCTCTGGGACTCGCACCACGGCCTCTATCACGACCTCTATTCGCTGCCGAACCAGTTCTCGAACTTCGGCGGCGTGCTGACCGGACTCGGGTACACGATCACGCAGTCGCCGGTCGGCGTGGTGAACCTCGACCTGTCGGCCTACGAGGTGATCGTGATCAGCGCCCTGAGCGCGGCCCACTCGGCGTACTCGCCGGCCGAGGTCCAGAAGATCCAGGCGTTCGTCCAGTCGGGCGGAGGGCTGCTGATCATGGGGGAGAACTCCGAGATCCCGAAGGCCGGCGTCAACTCGATCGGCGCCGCGTTCGACATGACCTTCAACACGAACAAGGTCTTCCCGAGCGACACCCTCGTGACGAACCTGGCCACGCACGACGTGTCCCAGGGGATCCAGACCGTCTACATGCGGTACGGGGGCGAGATCCAGGTCGGGACCGGCGCCGCGGTCGTCGGCACGACCCAGACGAACCAGTCGATGATCGCGAGCGCGCACGCGGGGCGGGTGATCGGGCTCGGCGACTCGAACCTGTTCGACGATGCGTTCCTCGGAAACCACGACAACGTGGCGTTCGTCGGGTCGTTGTTCGCGTACCTGACCGGCGGCTGCGTGAGCGACCTCGGCCCCGGTCTGGCCGGCGCGGGAGGGCTCACGCCCGAGCTCGACCTCGGTTCGGGGAGCTGCGGCGGACTCCTGACGATCGAACTCGCCGACGCGCTCGGCGGCGCGACCGCGTTCCTCCTCGCGGGGACCCAGTCGGCGGCGATCCCGTCGGTCGGCGGCACGGTCTGGGTCGACGTCACCGCGCCGCCGGCGGTGGTCGTGCCGCTCCCGCTCGGCGGCTCGGCCGGGCAGCCGGGGGCGGGCGGAGTCCTCCTGGCGCAGAACCTGTCGGCGTCCCTCCCGCTCACGCTGACCCTGCAGTTCGCCGTGTTCGACCCGAACGCCCCGTTCGGCGTCGCGCTCTCGAACGGCGTCCGGGTCGAGATGGCGCCCTGAGAGGGGGATGGGGGACGGAGCGCCCGGCTCGACGGCCCTGGGGGTGTCGAGATCGTGACGTTCTTTCGACTCGGTAACGTCGGACCGCGCCCGGGTCGGGACGACGGGCGGAGCGGCCCTCGCGGAGCCGCCGGCCCGGAGGCGGACGCGCCGCGAGGCGTCGGGGTGGGGCGCGGGCGGAGGGGCGCTCGCGGTTGGTGGAACGTCAGTTGCTGGACACGGAAGCGGAGCCCCGTACGCTCCGTCGTCCGCTCTCCCCGACGCGCCAGGAATCCGAGCATGGTGTCGAGACTCATCGCCACACTCCCGTTCGTCGCCGCCGGCGTGGTCGCGGCGTGCGCCGGCTCGCCGCCGACCGCCTCGATCGCGCCCGACGTCTCCTCGCCGCTCCCGACGCAGACCGCGCCGCTGTACGAGGTGGCGGCGGCCCATCCGCTGCCGCCGGTCGAGCCGGAGAACCACCCGAAGCTGCACAACGTCTTCGAGCTGAGCGAGAACATCGTCTCGGGGAGCGAGCCGGAGGGGGAGAACGCGTTCCGGGTGCTGAAGGAGAAGGGGATCCGCACGATCCTCTCGGTCGACGGCAAGACGCCCGACCTCGCGACGGCCGAGCGGTACGGGATCCGGTACGTCCACGTCCCGATCCAGTACAAGGGGATCACCGACCGGCAGGTCGCCGAGATCGCGAAGTCGTTCCGCGAGCTGGAGGGGCCGTTCTACGTGCACTGCTTCCACGGGAAGCATCGCGGGCCGGCGGCGGCGGCGATCGGGCGGGTCGTCCTCGACGGGGCACCGCGCGACCGGGCGATCGCCGAGATGCGCCAGTACTGCGGCACGTCGTCGAAGTACGAGGGGCTGTACGGGACCGTCGCCCACGGGAGGATCCCGTCCGCGGTCGAGACCGCCGCCCTCGACTGGGACTTCCCGTCGGCGACGCCGCTCGACGGCATCGCCGGCTCGATGGTGCCGATCGCGCGGCACGCCGACAACGTCAAGGCGCTGTACGAGAACGACTGGCGGGCGACGTCCGACCACCCGGACCTCGACGCGTCGAACGAGATGGCGGTCCTCGCCGGGCTGTTCGAGCGGGCGAACGCGCTCCCGGAGCTCGCGGAGAGCCCGCCCGACCTCCGGCGCTGGATGCACGACAGCATGGTCCAGTCGGCCTCCCTCCGGGACGCGATGGCCGCGATGCGGGCCGGGACCGGGGACGAGGCGGCGGTCGACGACGCGTACGACGCGCTGTTCGAGACGTGCGCCGCCTGCCACAAGGCGTACCGGAACTGATCGAAGGCTCGATCAGAGGAAGTCGACGGCGACCACGTCGGTCTCCTCGACGACTCCGGTCACCGTGAACCCGTACGACCGGAAGCTCGCCGAGAGGCCGACCAGGCCCGCGGGGACCGGGGCGCCGACGGTCATCCGGCAGTCCGCGCCGAACGGGAGGATCGCGAGGGGGAGGAACTTCGGGTTCCCGGCCAGCTCGACGAGGACCAGCGCCGCGAGCTGACCGGCCGGACCGGGGGCCGTCTCGAGGGTCAGCGTCTCCCCCGCGGACGCGCCCGTCGGATCGGCGCGCAGGGCGAGCGGCCGGAGGTCGAACCGGTACGCCGCGCCGACGTCGACCGCCGCCTGGTCGTCGCGCATCGAGCCGACCCAGAGGTCGTCCCCGAGGATCCCGACCGACGAGCCGAACCAGTCGAGCGAGGCGCCGTCGCTCGGGCGGATCTTCCGCTCCTCGACCCAGACGCCGCCGACGCGGCGGAAGACGTACGCCGCCCCCGAGTCGTGGCCGAGGTCGTCGTCCTCGTACGCGCCGACGGCGAGGACGTCGCCGCGGACGTCGACCGCCCAGCCGAACTCGTCCCCCTGCCCGGTGTCGGCCGCGACCAGCTCCTGTCGCTCGATCCACGCCCCGCCGACGCGCTCGAAGACGTAGACGGCCCCGGAGTCGAACCCGGCGGCGTCGTCCCCGTACGACCCGACGACGGCGGTGTCGCCGTCGAGGGCGACGGAGGCCCCGAGGACGTCGCCGGCGGCGGCGTCCGCGGGGACGAGCTTCGCCTCCTCGGACCAGGTGTTCCCGTCGAACCGGAAGACGTACGCCGAGCCCGTGTCCGGGTGCGTCGTGTCGTCGAAGTACGCGCCGACCAGGAGGGCGTCGCCGCAGAACGCCAGGTCGACGCCGAACAGGTCGCCGGCGGCGCCGTCGCTCGCGACGAGCTTCTGCCGCTCGACCCAGGTGCCGGCGACGCGCCGGAAGAGGTGGACCGAGCCGGAGTCGGCGCCGAGATCGTCGCTGCGGTAGGCGCTGATCGCGAGCCAGTCCCCCTCGAGCGCCACCGCGCGTCCGAAGCGGGCCTGGAACCCCGGGGTGCTCGCGGTGAGCTTCTGGGTCGGGACCCAGGCGTGGCCGTCGTGGACGTACACGAACGCCGCGCCGGCGTCCGGGAGGACCTCGTCGTCGAAGAAGGCGCCGACGACGAGGACGTCCCCCTCGACGTCGACGGAGATCCCGAAGTCGTCGTACGGCTGCGGATCGTCCGACTGGAGCTTCGCCTCCTCGACCCACGCGCCGCCGATCCGGCGGTGGACGTACGCCGCGCCGGAGTTCGGGTGGACCCCGTCCGCGAGCGGCGCCCCGACCACGAGGACGTCGCCGTCGACCGCGAGCGGCCCGCCGTACGTGTCCCCCGCGGCCCCGTCGGACGGGACGACCTTCTCCAGCTCCTCGAAGACGCACTGTCCGTGCGCGGCGGGGACGATCGAGAGGAGCCCGGGGAGGACCAGGGCGACCGAGAGGGGCGAGCGCGGCATCTTCCACCTCCGTCGGCGAGGGCGCCGGGTTCACGAACGCCCGAGGATAACAGTCCGTTGAAGAAGTGCTGTGGGTGCGAGGCGAGCTCCTCGCGGCCGAGATCAAGGCGCGCATCCGGAGGCGAATCGCCGATTCATCGAGGAATGCGCAACGCAGAGATCGGCCGCGAGGGGCCGCCGCAGCCCCGCATGACTTCTTCAACGGGCTGACAACGGACGGCGCCGAGCGGGCGGGCCGGATCGCCCCTTGGCGGGAGCTCCGCGACCTCCTCCATCGAGGGGCGGGCTCCCGCGGGGTCGCGGACCGCTACGGCGCGACCGTCACCGCGAGGCCGTTCGTCGCCACGCCGCCGATCGCTCCGGCGGGGTCGACGATCCAGCTCTGCATCGTGAACGAGGCGCCGTTCGTCCCCGGCGGGAGGATCCCCGGCAGGATGAGGGACCCGGTCCCCGGGCCGCCGCCGCCGAGCGGCACGCCGAACTGGACCAGCACCGGCGCGACCAGGAGGAATCAGCCGCTGTTCCCCGCCTCCACGCTCGTCTGCG
>JBICIB010000821.1:0-4032 GCA_043101415.1 Planctomycetota bacterium JB042
TCGAATGTATCGACCTGGCTCGGGCCGCCGTACATGAAGAGGAAGATCACCGCCTTCGCCTTCGGCGCGAAGTGGGGCGGCCGCGGCGCGAGCGGGTTCAGGAGCTCGGCCGGGCCGCCGCCCGCGAGCCCCTCGAGCGCGCCCGCCCGCGCCGCCGCCGCCGCCAGCGGCCACGACGCCAGCGCGCCGCCCGAGGCGCGCAGGAACCGGCGCCGGTCGAGCCTCGTCCCCCGCGCTCCGTCGTTCCCGTGGTTCCGGTCGGTCATCGCTCCGCTCCTCGCGCGGCCGTCACGCCACGTACGCGAACTCGTTCAGGTTCAGGACCACCAGGCAGAAGAGCGCGAGCGGGTCGACCCCGTCCTCGCCGGAGAGCTCCCGGACGAACGCCCGGTGGCTCGCCACCTCGCCGTCGGTCGCCTCCCTCCCGAGCGCGAGCGCGATCGCCCGCCGGATCTGCCGGTCGACGTCGTCGCCGACCTCGCCGCGCAGCCGCTCCGCGAACCGCGCCGCCATCTCGTGCACGAACTCGCCGTTCACCATCGTCAGGGCCTGCGTCGGCTGCGTCGTCGTGAACCGCTCCGGGCAGGTCTGGTCGGTGTCGGCGAGGTCGAGCGCGGCGAGGAACGGCGTCAGGAGCGACCGCTTCACCTTGATGTAGATCGAGCGGCGGAACGTCTCCTCCTCCGGAGACGTCCCCCAGGCCGCGTCCGGCCGCGACGAGGTGGCGAGCGCCTCCTTCGGCATCCGCGAGTAGAACGACGGCCCGCCGCGGCGCTCGTTCAGGCGCCCGGTCATCGCGATCATCGTGTCGCGCATCTCCTCCGCCGACAGGCGCCGGAGCGCGAACCGGGAGAAGAGGTCGTTCGCCGGGTCGGCCGCGAGCGCGTCCGGATGCGCGTGCGACGACATCCGGTACGTCGCCGAGGTGAGGATCAGGCGGTGCATCGCCTTCACGCTCCATCCGCGCGCGACGAACTCGGCCGCGAGCCAGTCGAGGAGCGCCGGGTGCGTCGATCCCGCGCCGAGGGCGCCGAAGTCGTTCGGCGTCCTCACGATTCCGCGGCCGAGGTGGTGCTGCCAGATCCGGTTCGCCATCACGCGCGCCGTCATCGGGTGGTCCTCGCTCGCGATCCACTCGGCGAGCACGCGCCGTCGCCCGGAGGTCGGCGCGTCCGCGGGCGGGTCGGGGACGACGGCCGGCGGCGGGTCGAAGAGGGCCGGGAACGCCGGCTCGACCGGGTCGCCGAGGGCGTGAGCGCTCCCCCGGACGTGGACGTGGAGCGGCTCGGGCCGCCCGCCGCGCTCGGTCACCGCCAGCGCGCGCGGCACCTCGATCGCGCGCCGCCGGATCGCCTCGAACGCCTCGCGCGCCGGCCCCGCGTCGCCGATCGTCGCCGCCAGCGTCAGCGGCCGCCGCCCGAACGCGACGTCCGCCGGGGCCGCCGCCGCGAGGGCGTCGACGCGGGCCGGCTCGACGTGCACGAACTGCCCGCCGAAGTCCTGCGCGCACCGGACCGCGAGGAGGTTCTCCCCCTGCCGCACGGCCGCCCGCGCCGCGTCGCCCGGAGGGAGCGCGCCGTACGCGGTGACGTAGCCCTCGCGCTCGACCGCGAGGACGCCGTTCACGAACACCTCGAGGTCGTCGTCGTGGTGGCCGACGAAGGTGAGCGCGTCCCGCTCCGCGGCGTTCCAGACGAACGACCGCCGCAGCCAGACGCCGCGCGTCGACCACTCGGTCCCGATCTCGCTCCCCGGGGTCCCGGCGGTCCCGAAGCCGGGCGCGCCGACCGCCCACGTCGAGTCGTCGAACGAGGGGGACGTCCAGTCCGGACCCGGGTCGTCGAACGTGTGCCGCCACGCCGGCGGGCGTCCCGGCCGCCACCACAGGGCGGGCGGCGGCGCGTTCGGGTCGACGTCGTCGAGGCGGACCTCGACCGTCCCCGCCGCGAGGACGATCGACTGCTCGCGCGCCACCCCCGGGCCGAGGAGCGACACGCCGCCGACGGTCAGGCGCGCCCGCTCGCCGCCGCCGCGCAGTCCGAACCGCGCCGTGCCGTCCGCCGGGACGTCGAGGGTCCCGGTCCAGGTCGTCCGGTCGTCCGACGGCCGGAGCAGCCGGACCCCGCGCGCCTCGACCTCCTCCCGCCGCGCCGCGAGCCACGCCGAGAGCTCCGCGTCCCGCTCGGCCCGGCGCCGGTCGATCTCCGCCCGCTCCTCCGGCGTCGGGATCTCGACCAACGGCCCGTCGGCGCGCAGGTCGGTCAGCCCGTGGAAGAACGCCATGAACCGGTAGTAGTCCGCCTGCGGGATCGGGTCCTTCTTGTGGTCGTGGCACCGCGCGCACCCGAGGGTCACCCCGAGGAACGCCTGGCTCGTCGTCGAGACGAGGTCGTCGAGCGTGTCGTACCGCGCCTGCAGCACGCCCTGCCCCGGCTCGTCGTCCCACTGCATCAGCCGCTGGAACCCGGTCGCGACGAGCGTCTCCGGCGTCACCTGGTCGAGCTCGTCCCCCGCGAGCTGCTCCCGCACGAACCGGTCGTACGGCTTGTCCTCGTCGAACGCGTCGATCACCCAGTCGCGGTAGCGCCAGACGAACGGCTTGTCGGTGTCCCGCTCGAACCCGTTCGTCTCGGCGTACCGCACGACGTCGAGCCAGTGCCGGGCCCAGCGCTCGCCGTACCGCGGCGACGCGAGGAGCCGTTCGATCGCCGCCTCGTACGCGGCGTCGGACGGGTCGGCGACGAACGCGCGGACCTCGTCCGGCGTCGGCGGGAGACCGGTGAGGTCGAACGTCACCCGCCGGAGGAGCGTCGCCGGGTCGGCCGGCGGGGCGGGCGGCGCGGAGGCCGCCTCGAGCCGGGCGAGGACGAACGCGTCGATCGGATTCCGGACCCACGCCTCGTCGCGGACCGCCGGCAGCGCGGGGCGGACGACCGGCCCGTACCGCCACGGCTCGATCGCCGACTCGTCGCCGTCGTCCGGCGCGACGCCGTGATCGTCCTCCCCCTCCCAGGGGATCCCCTCGGCGACCCAGCGCGCGAGGAGCTCGATCTCGTCGTCGTCGAGCTTCCCCTTCGGCGGCATCTGGTGGTCCGGGTCGGCGTACCGGACCATCTTCAGGAGGAGGCTCGTCTCCGGCTGCAGGAGGTCGACCGCCGGCCCCGAGTCGCCGCCGGCGAGGACCCCCTCGCGGCTGGTCAGCCGGAGCCCGCCCTTCACGCGCTTCCGCCCGCCGTGGCACCGGAAGCACTGCTCCTCGAGGATCGGCAGGACCTCGTCCTCGAACGAGAGGTTCGCGCCCGCCGGATCGTCGGCGGCGACGAGCACGGCGAGGAGGAGGGCCGGCAGGGCGGAGACGGCGCGGGTCGGCTTCATCCTCGGTCGGCGCGGGGGGCGCGGGGCTGCGGGGGCGTCGGTAGCATGGAGGGACGCACGGTCGATCCGCGGAAGATACCAGATGCGCGCACCACGCCTCCTCGTCCCTCTCCTCGTCGCCCTCGCGACGCTCGCCGCCTGCTCGAGGAACGGCGGAGGGGACGGTGCCGCCGAGCGCCCGAAGGTGGCGTTCGTGACGAACGGCATCGCGTCGTTCTGGACGATCGCGAACGCCGGCGTCCGCGCGGCGGCGGAGGAGTTCGACGTCGACGCGGAGTTCGAGACGCCGGCGAACGGGATCGTCGACCAGAAGCGGATCGTCGAGGAGCTCCTGACGCTCGGCGTCGACGGGATCGCGATCAGCCCGATCGACGGCGTGAACCAGGCGGGGCTGATCGACGAGGCGTGCGAACGGACGCACGTCGTCACCCACGACTCCGACGCCCCGGGGACGAAGCGGCTCTGCTACGTCGGGATGGACAACTACGAGGCGGGCCGCGCGTGCGGGAAGCTCCTGAAGGAGGCGATGCCGGACGGCGGGTCGGTGATGCTGTTCGTCGGCCGGATGGAGCAGGACAACGCGAAGCTCCGCCGGCAGGGGATCGTCGACGAGCTCCTCGACCGGCCGGCCGACCGGACGCGCTTCGACCCGCCCGG
>JBICIB010000822.1:0-4360 GCA_043101415.1 Planctomycetota bacterium JB042
GGATCGGTCGGTCCGGTGGGGGGGAGGGAGGGCGCGGTCCGCGCGATTCGCTCGAGCGCCTCGTTCTCGAGTTCGGGCGCCGGACACCGGGGAGCGGGAGGGGGAGAGGAAGACCGGGTCGCGGAGAGCCGGGTTCACGGAAAGCCGGGGAGCGGGTCTCGGGCACCGGGACGGCGCGCGGTCGGTCCCCGGTTGCCCGGCCCCCCGGTTGCCCGGCCGCCCGGTCACCCCTGACCCGGTTCCCCCTCGCCCTCCCGCTCCCCGGTGTCCGGTGCCCGGCGCGTGGACTTCGGGTCCCGGCCTCCGACGCGGCCCACCCGGACGCGCGAACTCCTAGCGAAGGCGACCGGCGGAGTCGACGGAGAGAACCACGGCCGGGTCGTCCGGGATCCCGTCCCGGAACGGATCGAACGCGGCCAGGAGGCGGAGCGCGGCCGGGGTCGAGGCGCGGATCGTTCCGAACCGCGTTCCGTCGTGACGGGGGACGATCCGGACGGTGTCGGGGTCCGTGTCGTCCGGCGGCGGGAGGTCGGGCGGCCAGGCGGCGTTCGTCCGCTCGTCCCCGAGGAAGACGACGTGCCGTTTCGCGTCGCGCCTCTCGTCGAGATCGCGGTCGAGGACGACTTCCGGCACGTGGTCGGCGTGATACCAGAGCCGCTGCTGCCAGAGGCGCGCCGCCGCGAGCGCGTCGCCGCCGCCGGCCGGAACGACGAGGACGTCGGGGAGCGCGTCCGCGAGCGCGGGCCAGGCGGGCGGCCGGGCGGGGCGGGGCGACCAGGCGTCCTCCCGGAGCGGGAGATCGAGGACGATCCGGTCCGCCTCGGGGTCGTCGTGCGCGTAGGCGACGAGCGACGTCCGGGCCCGGTCCGCCGCCCAACCCGACGGGTCGTCGCTCATCGTGAACGTCCACGCCCCGCGCGGCTGGACCAGTCCGAGCGGCGGCGCCGCCCAGCCGTCCACCCATTCGCCCGGACAGGCCGGCTCGCGCCCTTCCCGCGCCGGCTCGTAATGGACGTGGATCGCCGTCGCGGCGTCGGCGGACGCGTTGAACAGGGGCGGGCGGGTTCCGATCCAGCCGTCGGCGAGAGCCCCCGGCGGCGACCACTCGGTCGCGCGCGGGACGACGACGTCCCAGTCGGCGATCACGATGCGGGTCGGCGGGGTCCAGAGCTCGAGGTCGAACCCGCCCTCCTCGATCCCGACCACGAGCAGGTCGTTCTCCCCTTCCCGCAGCTCGACCGGGACGCCCCGGTAGCCGCGCCGTTCGGGGTCGCCGAGGAACGGCGTGCCGTTCACGAACAGCAGCCGCGCGCCGGCCAGCCGGGCCATGCGGACCTGGTGCGCGTCGACCTCGACGCGGGCGAACGCCGCCTGCTCCCCGTCGTCGGACGCCGAGTCCGCGCCACGCCAGACCTCCTCGCCCCGTCCGAGCACGGGCTCGCCCGCCTTCGGTCGCGGGGCGTCGTCCGGGACGACGTACCGGAGCACGAGCGCCTCGTCCGCGCGGTCGGCCAGGAGCCCGGTCCGGGCCACGATCCATCCGTCCGGCCGGAGCGGCGCCGGGAGCGCGGGCGGCGCGTCGGCGTGCGGCCCGGCCGCGGTCGACCGACCCCAGGCCTCCCCGAGCCTCCACGCTCGGTGCGGGTCCCGCTCGCCCGCCGCGGCGGGCGGGACGAGCCAGGGGAACAACGTGACGGCGGCGACGAGCGAACGAGTCGACGGGAGCATGGAGAGAGCCTCGGGGGGGGCCGTCGTCACCGTATCGTCCTCCCGTTCGCCGCCTCGTCACGGGCGCGTCACGGGAGGATCGGTCCGTCCGCGACGATCGTCCGCGTCTCGCGGCAGTAGACGTACCGTCCGCCCCCGCGCGGGTGGTCGATCCTCAGGCGGGCGCGGCCGACGGCGAGCACGACGCCCGGATGGATCGTGCCGCGGACGGTGATGCTCGGGTTCGCGCAGAGGCGTTCGGCCGAGCGCTGCAGCGTCTCGTCCCGCTGCTTCCAGAGGAGCCGGCGGCGCTGATCGAGCGAGCTCCAGCGGCGGAGCAGCTTCCGGACGGCCTTGCTCGCCGGCGGCGGCTTCTCGCCGCGGACGTACGCGGCGAGGTCGCGCCCGATCAGCCCCATCAGGTTCGCCATCTCGCGGCCGAGCTCGCGCAGCTTCTTCTCGACCGGCGCGATGCTGCGGTGGTCGTGGCCGACGTGGATGAAGGTGTGCACCCCCTGCCGCGAACCGGCGACGTTCACCTCGACCGCGTTCCCCGCGATGGTCGTGCCGCCGACCAGCACGCCCTTGCCGCGTCGGACGCGGACGGCGTCGCCGGCGACGAGCGCGGAGTGGAAGGCGCTGTCGGCGAGCTCGATCGATCCCTGGGCCTGGATCCGCGCGTTCAGCGCGTACTTCGCCCGGACGTCCCCGCGGGAGGAGACCGCGCCGATCTCGCCGTGCGCGATCCCGCCGCGGACGTCGATCGAGTCGCCCGAGTCGAGGATCGCGTCCTCGACGTACTCGCCGACCTCGATCGGCCCGCCGGCCTGCACCGAGAACGCCGAGAGGACCGAGCCGCGGACCACGACGCGGTGCGCGGTCTCGAGGTCGCCGGTCGAGAAGTCGACGTTGCCGTCGACGTCGTACGTCTGGAGCACGCGGAGACACCCGTTGTCGGCGAACAGGATCCCGTCCTTCGCCGCGCGGAACTCGAGCCCGTTGTTCACGACCTCGACGTTCTCGCCGGCGACGAGCCGCTCCTCCGCGCCGACCCGCGAGACCTGCACCATGCCGGTGACCGTCCGTCCGGCCGATCCGTCCGACGGCGGGACGCGGTACGCGAGGAGGTCGCCGGCCCGGACGTCCCGGCTGTACGCGAGCTGGTGGAAGTCGACGCGCCCGTCCTGCGTCCGCTTCCCCGCTCTCGACCCGACCTCGAGGGTCAGCGTCACCCGGCCGTCGCTCCCCGGGATCACCTCCTTCCCCTGGGCGACGTGCGCCGAGACCGCCTCGTCCGGCCGCTCGGCGTGGCGCCGCACGACGTCGCGCACCGTCTCCTCGAACAGGCCGAACACCACGCCGGACCGCTCGATCAGGCGGAGCGCCGTCGCCTCGTCGATCGCGTCCCCGCCCCGCGGCACGGGACGGAGGGTCAGGCGGGCGCTCATCTCGTCGTCGTCGATCTCGACGAGCGGTTCGACGCGGAGCCCTCCGTCCTCGAGGACGGGATACCCGGGCCGCTCCGCCTCCCATCGCAGGCGGTCCCGGTCGAAGAGGACGCCCTCGGCGGCTCGCGGGAGCGAGCCCGACAGCGCGTCTCCCGGCGGGACCTCGTCGCCGGTGACGGTCCGTCCGGGCTTCGGGGGATCGGTCTGCCGGACCCGCGCGAGCACGTCCCCCGCGTCGACCAGCGCGCCCGGCACGAACGAGAGTTCGGTCCGGGCCTCCGAGCCGGGGTCGGGCGGCGTCCCCTGCGCGATGCACGCGCGCACGGGCGCGGGGCTCGCGAGCGTCCGCCGGATCAGTCGCTCGTCGACGCCGTGGGTGACGCGGGCTCGCTTCAGGAGCGCCGTCACGGCGTCGAACGTCGGCGGGTCGCGCCCCGGCCGGCCGGTCGAGATCGACAGGAACGCCCGCATGCGATCGGGGCTCACCTCGACGTCGAGCGTGCCCGAGCCCCGCGCGCGGGCGGTCACGTGACGTCCAGGATGCGGGATCCGCCGCCGCCGATCGCGTCGACGAACTCGTCCGCCTCGGTCCCGCGCACCCGCAGCAGCACCAGGTCGTGCGTCTGGCTGTGGCCGCGGAAGGTGGTCAGGTTCGTCAGCTCGAGGTCGTGCATGTCGACCTGGTCGAGCAGGCTCTGCAGCGACGACCCGCGATCCAGATCGATCGCGACGCGCCGTCCCGGCTGCTCGGCGCCCAGGACCGCGAGGAGCGCCCGGATGAGGTCCGACTCGGTCAGGATCCCGACCAGCGCGCCGTTCTCGAGGACCGGGAGGCTGCGGACCCGGTTCTTGTGCATGCAGAGCGCCGCGTCCTCGATCGCGTCGCCCGGCGTGGCGGTGAGCGGGTTCTTCGTCATGACGTCCCGCACGGTGAAGTGCTCGGGCAGCGCGAGCGCCTCCCCGTCCTTCCCGGCGAACAGGAGCCGCTGCATGTCGGTGAGCGTCACGATGCCGACGACCCGCCCCCCTTCGACGACCGGCAGCCGCCGGATCCGGCGGGTCCGCAACCGCTCGTGCGCCTCGAGCAGCGGCATGCCGGGCGGGACCACGGCCGGCTCCTTCGTCATCCAGGTGCGCACGATCATCGGTCTCTCCGGGCGGCCTCGGAGGAGGACAGTTCGCCGCGTCTCTGATCGGCCGGGGAG
>JBICIB010000823.1:0-2918 GCA_043101415.1 Planctomycetota bacterium JB042
CGACGCTCTTCCGATCTGTTCTCGACCATCCGGGTCAGGCCGCCGCCCTTCCCGTCCGCCTCGGAGAGGTCGACCTGGACGATGTCCATCTCCTTCGGGAACTGCCAGACGTACTTCCGCCCTTCCCGCTGGTACCCGCTCGTCCCCGGGTTCGACGGCGGCTCGACGGTCGAGCCGAAGATGACGACCCCGGGCTCGGTCGGGTGGAACCAGCCGCAGGTGTTCGAGGACCCCTTCGGGCTGAGCCTCACGATGTTCTCGAGGCCCCGGATCCGGCCGTCGCTCCGGACCACGTCGCCGACGTACATCTGGTAGTACGACTCCTTCGCCGCCGGGTCGTCGGTCCGCTCGATCGCCTGGAAGACGATCTGCGACCCGTCGGGCGAGAAGTACGACTCGCCCGCCTTCTCGAAGCGCTCGGACGGCGTGAGCTGGACGTGGTGACGCAGGGCCGAGCGTTCGGCCTCGGCCCACGGGGGCGCTTCGTCGGCGTTCGCGGCCGCGGCGCCGACGGCGAGGGAGAGGAGGAGGGCGGAGGGGAGAGACATCCGGAGAGCCATGGGGAGACCTATTCGATCGCCGCGACCTCGAACGAGGAGCCGGCGAAGAAGCGCGGGAGCAGGTACTCGATCGTCCCCTGTCCGACCTCCTCGGTCTTGGCGCCCTCGTACCGGTAGCCGCGGCCGGTGCTGGTGAGGAAGCCGACGCGTTGGAAGTCGGTGTCCTCGAGGAAGACGGTCCCCGTCGGATAACCCCGCTCGACGTCCCCCGCCCGCCGCGGGATCTCGTCGTAGCGGACCGCGTACCCCACGACCCGCCGCTCGCCGTCCGGCCCGTCGGAGAGGATGCGGTGGTACGAGGTGAACGCCTCGCGCATCGGAGGGAGTTCGGGGAGGGGGAGGTCGAAGGTCGCGGCCTCGGCCGCCGCCGCCTCGGGCTCGAGCGGGGAGACCTCGCGCTCGTAACGGATCGGCGCGCACGCAGCGAGCGCGAGCAGGGCGAGCAGGGAGGCGGATCGGACCGTCATGACGTCCTCCGGAGCGGGAAGTCGAACGGGGGAGTCTAGCCACGCGGGCGAGGAAGGAAAAGGCGTGGCGGCCGATCAGAGCGGCGCCTTCCGCGGCCGGCCGGGGCGGCGCGGCCACGCCTCAGGGGTCGGACGCTGGAGAGGCACGATCACGACGCTCCGGTCGCCGTGCCCGGTCGGGCGGACCTCGGGCGAGCCGCCCCCGAGCGTGGCGAGGGCCTGCTCCGCCTCGTCGACCTCGTCCGGGCCGCGTCCGCCCTTCGGCGCCAGGAGGACCCCGCCCACGGCGAGGAGCGGCAGCGCGTACTCGGCGATCTCGCGCAGCGGGCCGACGGCGCGGCAGGTCGCCACGTCGAATCGCCCGCGGAGCGCCGGGTCGTGACCCGCCTCCTCCGCCCGCGCGGCGACGACCCGGACCCGTCGGAGCTCCAGCCGCTCGGCCACCGCCTCCAGGAACGCCGCCTTCCGGGCCGTCGCCTCGAGGAGGACGACCTCCAGGTCCGGGCGGGCGATCGCGAGGGGAACGCCGGGGAGGCCGCCGCCCGAGCCGACGTCGACGAGCCGGGAGGCCCCCGGCGGCAGGAGCGGCAGGAGGGTCAACGCGTCCCGGACGTGCGACCGCCAGAGTTCGACGTGGTCGCGCGTCCCGGTGACGTTCAGCGGCGCGTTCGCCAGCAGCTCGACGTAGCGGGCGAGCGAGCCGAGGGTGGGCTCGTCGAGAGCGAGGTCGAGTTCGGCGGCGCTCGCCCGCAGCAGGTCGGTCGGCAGCAACGGTCGACTCCGGGTCGGTGGTGGAGGCAACGTACAGGAGGGGCGCCGCGTCGGCTCGCGGCACCGGCGTCTTCCGGGCGAGGTCGAGGTCGTGGCTCCTCCTTCTCTCCGCCCCGGCTTTTCTGTACCCTCCCGCCCCCTTTCGTCGCTGCCGTGACCCATCGTGCCCGTTGGTCGGACGCGGGCTCGCGAGCCGTCCCGGACGCGTCGAGTCTGGAGATCCCCGTGAACCGCGCCCTCGCCCTCCTCGTCGCCATCGCCGCCGTCTGGCTGATGTGGTCGGGGATGTTCGTGGCGCTCATCCTCGGGTTCGGCGCGGCGTCGTGCGCGTTCGTGGTCTGGCTCTGCCACCGGATGGGGACGACCGACGCGGAGGGGGTGCCGCTCCACGTGCTCCCGCGGGTCGTGCGATTCACGCCGTGGCTGCTGAAGGAGATCGCGCTCGCGAACCTCGACGTCACGAGGCGCATCCTCGGCCCGCGGAGCGCGATCTCGCCGGTCGTCTTCGAAGCGCCGTCGAGCCAGCGGAGCGACCTCGGGCGGACGATCTTCGCCAACTCGATCACCCTCACCCCGGGGACGGTGTCGTTCGGGGTCGAGCCGGGCCGGGTCCGGGTGCACGCCATCGCCAGGGAGGTGCGCGACGGCCTCCTGACCGGCGAGATGGATCGTCGCTGCACCCGGGTCGATGGCGGCGGGGAGGCCGGGTGATGTTCCTGGCCGCGATGCTCGCCGTGCTGACCACGATGGCGCTCGCGCTGGCGCGCTCCGTCAAGGGGCCGGACGTGTTCGACCGGATCCTCGGCGCGAACATGTTCGGGACGGCGACGGTGCTGTTCATCGCGGTGCTCGGGTTCCTCACCGGCCGCCCGGACTTCATCGATCTGGCGCTGATCTACGCCCTGATCAACTTCATCGGCGTCCTCGCCGTCCTGAAGTTCATCAAGTTCGGCGGGCTCGGAGACGTCGCTTGATGGCGCTGGTGGCGGACGTCCTCGGGTGGGTGTGCCTCGCGGCCGGCGGGTTCTTCTGCGTCGTCGGCGGCGTCGGGCTCCTCCGGTTCCCTGACTTCTACACCCGGGTCCACGCGGCCGGCGTCACCGACACGTTCGGGGCCGGC
>JBICIB010000824.1:0-9096 GCA_043101415.1 Planctomycetota bacterium JB042
CGCGCGCCCAAGTTCCTGCTCGCCTCCGCGCGCGACGCCGGGAGCGGGCCGCTCGACACGAACCGCGACACCTGGACAACGACCCTCGCCGTGAAGGCCCTCGCCGCCGGCGGCGCCGAGCGGCCCGTCGACGACGCGCGCGCCGCGGAGATCGTCCGGTGGCTGCTCGACCAGCAGGGCGCGGCCGAACATCCGTACACGCTCGCCGCGCCCGGCGCGTGGGCCTGGACCGACCTCCCGGGCGGCGTCCCGGACGCGGACGACACCCCCGGCGCGCTCCTCGCGCTCCGGATCCTGGCGCCGGACGCCCCCGCCGTCCGCGCCAGCGCCGCCGCCGGCGTCCGGTGGCTCGTCGACCTCGCGAACCGCGACGGAGGGGTCCCGACGTTCTGCCGCGGGTTCGGGAGGCTGCCGTTCGACCGGAGCAGCCCCGACCTGACCGCGCACGCGCTCCGCGCGTGGCGCGCGTGGCGGGACGACCTCGACCTCCCGCTCCGACGGCAGGTGGACGCCGCTCGCGCGGCGGCGGTCCGGTACCTCGTCGCGACGCAGGCGGCGGACGGGTCGTGGACGCCGCTCTGGTTCGGGAACCAGCGAGCGCCGCGCGAGGAGAGCCCGCTCTACGGCACGGCGCAGGTCGTGCTCGCGCTCCTCGACGAGACGGGCGACGACGACCGCGCGCGCGACGCGACGGCGCGCGCCGTCCGGTGGATCGTCGCCGCGCAGGGGGACGACGGCGGCTTCGGCGGCGCGCCGGGGACGCCGCCGTCGATCGAGGAGACCGGCGTCGCGCTCTCGGCGCTCGCCGAGGCGCGGCGGCGGGAGGAGACCGCTCCGCTGGTGCCGGACCGCGCGCTCTCCGCCGCGATCGATCACCTCGCGTCGGCGACCCGCGGGGGCGAGGCCTTCCCCGCCGCGCCGATCGGCCTCTACTTCGCGCGCCTCTGGTACGCGGAGCGCCTCTATCCCGTACTCTTCACGCTCGGCGGGCTCGAGTCCGCGTCCGCGGCGATCGGACCATGACGATCTACCTCGACCACAACGCGACGACGCCGCTCGACCCGCGGGTCCTCGACGCCATGCGGCCGTTCCTGCTCGAGGAGTTCGGCAACCCGTCGAGCCCCCACCGGATGGGGTGCGCGGCCGCCGGCGCGGTCGAGGCGGCGCGGGCGGAGGTCGCGGCGGCCCTCGCGGCCGACCCGAGGGAGATCGTCTTCACGAGCGGCGCGACGGAGGCGAACAACCTCGCGTTGCTCGGCGCCGCCGAGGGGGGCGCGGCGGTCGGACGCGATCGACACGTCGTGACCGTGCGGACCGAGCACCGGGCGGTCCTCGACCCGTGCCGCGAGCTGGAGCGCCGCGGGTTCCGCCTCACCGTCCTCCCGGTCGACGGCGAGGGGCGGCTCGACCCGGACGCGCTCGCCGCGGCGGTGACCGACCGGACGCTCCTCGTTTCGATCATGCACGCGAACAACGAGACCGGCCTGCTCCATCCGCTGCGCGAGCTCTCCGCGATCGCGCGGGCGCGCGGCGCGCTGTTCCACACCGACGCCACGCAGTCGTTCGGCAAGCTCCCGCTCGACGTCGACGAGGACGGCCTCGACCTCGTCTCCTTCTCCGCCCACAAGCTGTGCGGGCCGAAGGGGGTCGGCGGGCTCTTCGTGCGGCGTCGACGTCCCCGCGTCCGGCTCGCCCCCCGCCAACTCGGCGGCGGCCACGAACGCGGCCACCGCTCCGGCACCCTGAACGTCCCGGGGATCGTGGGACTCGGCCGCGCGGCCGCGCTCGCCGTGTCGGAGCGGGCCGCGGAACGCGAGCGCGTCGCCCGGCTCCGCGACCGGCTCGAGGCGGCGCTCCTCTCGATCGACGGCGCGGTGCGGAACGGCCCCGCCTCCCCGCGCCTGCCCGGGACGACGAACGTCGCCTTCGGCGCCCTCGACGCGCCGGCGCTCCTGCGACGGATGCCCGCGCTCTGCGCGTCGACGGCCGCGGCGTGCACGAGCGCCGTCGTCCAGCCGAGCCACGTCCTCGGCGCGATGGGCCTCGACGACGCCCGGATCGGCGCCTCGATCCGGTTCTCGCTCGGGAGGACGACCACGGAGGAGGACGTCGATCGCGCGGCGGCGCTCGTCGAGGAGGCGGTCGCGGCGCTGCGACGCGGCGAGGCCGCCGGCTGAACCGGGAGGATTCTCGTTCCCCTCCGCCGCGACGCCCGGCAGAATCGAGGTTCGCGCGCTGCAACCGCTCCGGAACCGGGAGGTCCCTCCGCATGCGCCCCACGCTCCTGCTCGCCCCGTTGCTCCTCGGATGCGTCACCGCCACGACCGCCGAGGCGGCGGAGGCGTGGCCGCGCTGGCGCGGCCCGCTCGGCACCGGCGAGGCGCCCGGGTCGAACCCCCCGGTCACCTTCGGCCTCGACGAGAACCTCCGCTGGCGCGCCGAGATCCCCGGCAACGGGAAGGGGACGCCGATCGTCCTCGGCGACCGCGTCTACGTCCTGACCGCGGTCGGAGTCGGCGACGAGGTCGAACCCGAGGAGGAAGAGGAGGAGGAGGACGAGCGCGGTCGCGGGCGGCGCGGCCGGCGCGGTTCGCGCGGCATCCAGCCGACGCAGCCCCAGCAGTTCGTCGTCCTCGCGCTCGACCGCGCCACCGGCGAGGAGGTCTGGCGGGACGTCTGCGCCGAGCGGCTCCCCCACGAGGGGACGCACCAGGACGGCTCCTGGGCGTCGGCGTCGGCGGTGACCGACGGCGAGGTCCTGCTCGCGTACTTCGGCTCGTTCGGGTTGTTCGCGTACGACCTCGACGGGAAGCGGCTCTGGGAGAAGCAGCTCGGCGAGATGCGGACCCGGCGCAGCTTCGGCGAGGGGAGCTCCCCCGCCGTCCACGAGGACACGGTCGTCGTCCAGTGGGACCACGAGGGGGACGACTTCATCGTGGCGCTCGACCGGAGGACCGGGAAGGAGCGTTGGCGCCGCGAACGGGACGAGCCGACGACCTGGGCGACCCCGCTCGTGGTCGAGGTCGACGGCCGGGCCCAGGTGGTCGCGAACGGGACGAACGCGATCCGCGCGTACGACCTCGAGACCGGGAAGACGGTCTGGGAGTGCGGCGGCATGACCGTCAACGCGATCCCGACCCCGGTCCACGCCGACGGCGTCGTCTACGTGATGAGCGGCTTCCGCGGCAGCGCCCTCCTCGCGATCCGCCTCTCCGGGGCGAAGGGGGACCTCGCCGGCGGCGACCACGTCGTCTGGACGCACGATCGCGACACGCCGTACGTGCCGTCGCCGCTCCTGGTCGACGGCAAGTTGTACTTCCTCAAGGTGAACACCGGGATCCTGACCTGCTTCGACGTCGAGGCCGGCGAGCCGCTCTACGGACCGATGCGGCTCGAGTCGGTCGCGAACGTCTACGCCTCGCCGGTCGCCGGCGGAGGCCGGGTCTACCTCGCGGGACGCGACGGCGAGGTCGAGGTGATCGAGATCGGTCCCGAGTACAAACTCCTGGCTTCCAACGAGTTCGACGACGGCTTCGACGCCTCTCCCGCAATCGTCGGGAACGAGCTCTATCTCCGCGGCCGGAACCACGTTTATTGCTTCGCGACCGACGCCGACGAGGCGCGGGAGTTCTGATCCGCCGCGAGGAAGGCCGTCCATGACCACCCTCCCCCCCCGGGTCCCCGTCCAGCGGGCGCGCCCGGTCCAGTCGAACATCCCGGCGCGCCGGTCCGAGCGGGACCGCCTCGCCCGGGAGACCGCGGCGTACGTCGAGGAGCAGGGACTCGTCCCGCCGATCTCGATCCGCGAGCTCCGCGAGCACGCGGTCGCGGTGCGCGAGCGGACCGAGGTCGACGAGATCCACCTCGACTTCCTCTCCGTGCTCGTCAACAACGCGGTCTGGAAGGACTCGCTGGCGCGGATCCCGTTCGAGCGCCGTCTCCTCCTCCTCCCGAAGTGCCTCCGCGTCGAGGAGAAGTGTCCGGCGCCGTTCGACGAACTCGGGCTCCTGTGCAAGGAGTGCGGCCTCTGCACGATCCAGGACCTCACGGCCGAGGCGGACCGGCTCGGGTACGCGGTCCTCGTCGCCGAGGGCTCGGCGGTCGTCCGGCAGATGATCGAGACCGGCCGGATCGAGGCGGTCGTCGGGGTGAGCTGCCTGCACGTCCTCGAGAAGTGCTTCCCGCACATGGAGGCGGCCGCGGTCCCGGGGGCGGCGATCCCGCTGCTGCAGGACGACTGCGCCAACACCACCGTCGACGTCGACCTCGTCTGGAACCTGATCCACCTGACGTCCGACGACCGGACCCACCGCCTCGACCTCGACCGGCTGAAGAAGGACGTCCGCGGCTGGTTCGCGCCGGCCGCGCTCGACCGGCTCCTCGGCGACGCCGGCGGCGAGACCGACGGGCTGGCGCGCGCCGCCCTCACCGAGGACGGGAACCGCTGGCGCCCGTACCTCGCCACGTGCGTGGCGACCGCGCTCGCCCAGCACGAGGCGGAGGACGAGTGGGTCCCGCCCGACGAGTTCCGCCGGCTCGCCGTCGCCATCGAGTGCTTCCACAAGGCGTCGCTGGTCCACGACGACATCGAGGACGGGGACGACGAGCGGTACGGCCGTCCGACGATGCACGCGCGCCACGGGGTCCCCGTCGCGCTCAACGTCGGCGACCTCCTCCTCGGCGAGGGGTACCGGCTGCTGGCCGACCTCGACCTCCCGCCCGAGCGTCGGGTCGCGATGGTCCGCGCCGCCGCCGACGCCCACGTGACGCTCGCGCGGGGCCAGGGCGCCGAGCTGGCGTGGAGCCGCGCGCCCCGCCCGCTGCCGCCGACCGAGGTGCTCGAGGTGTTCGAGCGAAAGACCGCGCCCGCGTTCCGCGTCGCGCTCGCGCTCGCCGGCGCGTACGTCGGCGCGGACGCGGAGACGCTGGAGGGGCTCGACGCGTACGGCACCGCGCTCGGCATCGCGTACCAGGTGAAGGACGACCTCGAGGACTTCGACGGCTCGAGCGACTCGTTCGACGCCCGCGACGCGCGCCCGTCCCTCCTCCTCGCGATCGCGCACAAGCGGGCGCGGGACGACGACGAGCGGGCGGCGATCGAGGCGCTGCTGCTCGGGCGGGCCGAGGACGAGGCCGCCCTGCGGCGAGGGGTCCGGCTCGCCCACGAGCTCGGCGCGGTCGACAAGGCGCGCGAGCTGTTGAACGCCTATCAGGAGCAGGCCGTCCGCGCGCTGCGGACCCTCTCGAACCCGACGCTGAAGGGGCTGCTCCGCCGCGTGGTGCACAAGATCTTCCCGCTGGTCCTCCTCGAGGGGACCTGCAGCTCGAGGGAGGCGGACGCCGCCGCCCGGACCCCGGTGAGCGCCACGTGAGGCCGGGGACGCGATTCAGGGTCCGCGCCCGCGCGGCGCGGACGGGAGCGAACGGATCATGAGACTCGCATCGACGATCGAGGGCGCGCTGGTCGCGCTCGCCGTCGCGGCCTCCCTCCCCGGAGCGGCCGCGGCCTCGAACGACTGGACGCACTGGCGCGGACCGAACCAGAACGGGACGTCCCCCGCCGTCGGCCTCCCGGAGACGCCGTCGCCCGGCGGCGAGAGCGAGCTCTGGACGCTCGAGCTCGCCGGCCGCGGCACGCCGGTCGTCTCCGGCGACCGCCTCTACGCCCTCGGGTACGAGGGGGAGGGGAAGGACCTCCGGGAGTGGCTCGTCTGCCTCGACGCGTGGACCGGCGAGAAGCTGTGGGAGCACCCGTTCTCGGACTTCCTCTCCGACGTCATCTACGACCGCTACGCGATCGGCAGCCCGACCGTCGACCCGCGGACCGGGAACGTGTACGTGCTCTCGACCGCCGGCGAGGTGGCTGCGTTCACCGGCGACGGCCGGATGCTCTGGCGCCGTTCGATGCAGAGCGAGTTCGGGCGTCTCACCTTCCCGAACGGCCGCACCGGCGCGCCGGTCGTCGACGGCGACCGCGTCGTCCTGCACGCGATCACCGCCAACTGGGGGCCGGTGAACGGCCCCGCCCGCGACCGGTTCTTCGCCTTCGACAAGCAGACCGGCGAACTGATCTGGGTCTCGACGCCCGGGGTCGGACCGAAGGACAGCTCGTTCTCGCCGCCGGTCTTCCGGGACGTCGGCGGCCGCCGGGTCCTCTACGCGGGGACCGGGTGCGGGAACGTCGTCTGCATCGACGCGCGGACCGGCGACGCGCTCTGGCGGTTCCCGTTCGCGACGGGCGGCGTCAACTCCGGCGCCGTCCTCCACGGCGACGACACGCTGGTCGTGATCCACGGCAAGGAGAACCTCGACAGCTCGGTCATCGGCCGGATGGCCGCGCTCCGGCTCGATCCACCGCCCGGGTCCGGCGAGGCGGACCTCCCTCGCGTGCTCGACTCGTCGGTCGAACGGTGGCGGCTCGACCTCGCCGCGTTCACGAGCAGCCCGGTCCTCGTCGGCGACCGGGTGTACGAGACGGTCGCGACCGGGGAGCTGTTCGCCGTCGACGTCCCGACCGGGACGATCGCGTGGCACGAGAAGCTCGCGCCCGACCAGATCCACGCCTCGCCGGCGTACGGCGACGGCAAGCTGTACGTCCCGATGAACGACGGCTCGTTCCACGTGATCCGGCCCGGCGCCGACCGAGCGGAGGTGCTGCACCGGACGCAGCTCGAGGGGAACTGCCTCGGCGCGCCCGCCCTCGCCGACGGCCGCGTCTTCGTCCACACGACGGCGCGCCTCTACTGCTTCGGCCGGCGGCCGGAGCTCTCGCCGGCGAAGGGGGCGGCGGCGCGGCTCCAGGTCGTGCCGGCGGAGGTCCTGCTCGTCCCCGGCCAGAGCGTCCCCGTCCGCGTCCGGGCGCTCGACGCGAACGGAGAGGTCGTCCGAGCGCGCGTCGCCGACGTCGAGTGGTCCGCCCGCGGCCCGGAGTCTGTCGTGTTCGACGGCGACGCCGTGCGCGCCCCCGCGGACGCCCGACTCGGCATCTCGTTCGTCACCGCGACGGCGCACGGCGTCAGCGGCCCGATGCGGGTCCGCGTCGTCGGCGGGCTGCCGTACCGCGAGGACTTCGAGTCGATCCCGCTCGACGCGAGGAGCGGGGACGACGTGCCGTTCGGGTCCCCGCCCGCGCACTGGATCGGCGCGCGGCTGAAGTTCGACGTGCGCGAACTCGACGGGTCGAAGGTCCTCGCGAAGACGCTCGACAACACCCTCTTCCAGCGGGCGACGGCGATGTTCGGCACGCCCGACATGAAGGACTACGAGGCGCGCGTCGACATCCGCACCGACGGGAACCGCCGGAGCATGTCGACGGCCGGGCTGGTGAACCAGCGCTACCTCGTCCTCCTGAAGGGGAACCACCAGGAGATCGAGATCAGCTCGAACATGGAGCGGGTCAAGGAATCGGCCCGGTTCCGCTGGAAGCCCGGCGTCTGGTACACGCTGAGGACCCGCGTCGACGTGGCGGCCGACGGTTCGGGCGTGATCCGCGCAAAGGCGTGGCCCCGGGACGAGGCCGAGCCCGAGGAGTGGACCCTCGAGGTCGAGCATCGCCACGCCCACACGCACGGCGCGCCGGGGCTGTTCGGCTTCTCGCCGCAGAGCCGGTTCCGCGTCTACATGGACAACCTGCAGGTGACCCCCCATGACTGACCGTCTCGTGATGCCGTTCCTCGTCCTCGCGACGCTCGCGCCCGCCGGCGCGGCGCAGGACTGGCCGACCTGGGGCGGCGACCCGTCCCGCAACATGGTCAGCCCCGTCACCGGCCTGCCGCGGTCGTTCTCCGCCGGGAGCTTCGAGCGCGGGACCGACCGGATCGACATGGCCGAGACCGAGAACGTCCGCTGGGTCGCGAAGCTCGGCTCGCAGAGCTACGGCAACCCGACCGTCGCCGACGGCCGCGTCTACGTCGGCACGAACAACGACTCCCCCCGGGACCCCCGGTTCACGGGCGACCGGAGCAACGTCTACTGCCTCGACGAGCGATCGGGGGAGATGATCTGGATGCTGTCGGTCCCGAAGCTCGGCACCGGCAAGGTCTCGGACTGGGAGTTCCTCGGGATCTGTTCGTCGCCGGCGGTCGACGGCGACCGGGTCTACCTCGTGACGAACCGGTGCGAGGTGATGTGCCTCGACGTGAACGGGATGGCCGACGGGAACGACGGGCCGTTCCAGGACGAGGGGGCGTACTTCGCCGGGCCGGGGAACGAGCCGATGGAGGTGACGGAGACCGACGCCGACATCGTCTGGACCCTCGACATGATCGACGCGTGCGGCGTCTTCCCCCACAACATCACGTCGAGCTCGGTCGGCGTGGTCGGGGACAAGGTCTGGGTCACGACCTCGAACGGCGTCGACTACGGACACGTCGAGACCCCGGCCCCGTTCGCGCCCAGCCTGATCGTGGTCGACAAGGCGACGGGCGCGTTGCTCGGCGAGGAGCAGTCCGGCCTCTCCCAGCGGATCTTCCACGGCAACTGGGTGTCGCCGACGTACCTCCGGACCGACGCGCTCGAACTCTGCATCTTCGGCGGGCCGGACGGGCGCGTCTACGCGTTCGAGCCGACCCCGGTCGAGGACGACGACGGCTACATGGTGCTGAAGGAGCGGTGGCGCTTCGACGTCAACCTCCCGGAGTACCGGGAGCGGGACGGCGCCCCCGTGAAGTACGCCACGCGGAACGGCCCGAGCGAGGTCCTCGGCACTCCGGTCGTCCACGACGGCAAGGTGTACGCGCTGATCGGCCAGGACCCCGAGCACGGCGAGGGGGTCGGGCGGCTCTGCTGCATCGATCCGACCGGCGAGGGGGACGTCACGGCCACGCACGAGATCTGGTCGTTCGACGAGATCAACCGCTCGATCTCGACGGTGTCGGTGGTCGACGGCCTCCTGTTCACCGCGGACTTCTCCGGCTTCGTCTACTGCCTCGACGCGCGGACCGGCGAGCTCCACTGGAAGCACGACACGTTCGCGCACATCTGGGGCTCGACGCTGGTCGCCGACGGCCGGGTCTGGGTCGGGAACGAGGACGGCATCCTGACCGCCATCCCGGCCACGAAGGAGTACGACAAGTCGAAGGTGACGGAGACCGACAT
>JBICIB010000825.1:0-2620 GCA_043101415.1 Planctomycetota bacterium JB042
CGTCGTGGACCAGCAGCGCGCGCCACGCCGCCTCGGCGACGTGCGGGTCGGCGTCGCGCGCCAGCCGGCCGAGCTCGCCCGCGGCGCGCGCGCCCGGCACCGGCGCCAGCGCCCGGGCGGCGGCCCGGCGGACGGCCCACCACGGGTCGCGCGCGGCCGTGAACAGGCGTTCGTCCGCGCGTCCGTCGATCTGGAGGGCGAGCGCCTTCAGCGCCGCCACGCGGACCGACGGATCCTCGTCCTCGACGGCGTCCCGCAGGAGGGGGCCGGCGCGCGGGTCCTCGAGCTCGCCGAGCGACACGACCGCCGCCTCGCGCCGCCGCGGGTCGTCGTCGCCGAGGGCGCGCGCGAAGACGTCGAACGCGTCGCCGCGCCGGGCGAGGAGGACGCGGCGGCCGCGTTCGCGGAGGAGCGGGTCGTCGCTCTCGAGGAACGCGCCGACCGGATCGGCCGGCGGGAAGCCGTCGTCCGCCGCGGCGAGCGCCGCGAGCACGACCGCCGCCGCGAGCGCGCCGATCATCGCTCGACGCCGTACCGCAGGAACGCCGGCCCGAGGTGTTGGAGGAGGTCGGTCGCGATCACCGAGAGCGGGCCGTGCGTCTCGCGCGCGAGGTCGCCGGCGAGCCCGTGGACCCGGACGGCGACGACCGCGGCGTCGAGCGGGTCGTCGAGCTGCGCGACGAGGGCGCCGAGGAGGCCGGCGAGGACGTCCCCGGTGCCGCCGGTCGCCATCGCCGGGTTGCCGGTGTCGTTGACGTACGTCCCGTCGCCGTCGGTGACGACCGTCCGGTGTCCCTTCAGGCAGACGACGGCGCCGAAGCGACGCGCGGCCGCCGCGGCGCGGGCGCGGCGTTCTTCGTCGCCGCGGGGCGCGTCCTGGCGGTCGAGGCGGGAGAGTTCGCCGGGGTGGGGAGTCAGCACGGTGGGGAACGAACGGGCGGCGACGGCGTCCGGTTCGTCGGAGATCGCGTTCAATCCGTCGGCGTCGAGGCCGAGCGGCCGCTCGAGCCGGCGGACGAACGAGCGGACCAGCGCGACCGTGCCGTCCTCCTGCCCCAGCCCGGGGCCGACGACCACGACGTCGGCGGCGCCGGCGCGTTCGAGGAGCGGGTCGAGCGCGCGGCCGTCGAGGAAGCCGGCGGTCGATTCGGCGAGCGGGGCGTAGGTGGCGCACGGCGCGGCGGGGGCGACGCTGCCGAGGGCGGACCACGGGGTCGCGACGGTCACCAGGCCGGCGCCGCCGCGGAGTGCGCCGTTCGCCGCGAGGACCGCCGCCCCGGGCATCGCGCGCGCGCCGGCGACGACGAGGACGCGGCCGTACGTCCCCTTGTGGGAGTCCGGGTCGCGGGGCGGGAGCGGCGGCGGGGCGATCGAGCGGGGCATGACCCAACGATAGTCGGTCGCCGGGCGGGTCAGCCGCCCGATTCGTCCGCGAGGACGACGCGGCGGCGCCCGACGACGGTCCCGACGCAGTTCTTCAGGTCGTCGTCCCGCCAGCGCGCGAGCCGGCCGCGCTCGGCGTCGGAGAGGAGGCCGAGGTGCTCGAGGACGGCGAGCAGGACCGGGGGGTAGGCGCGCATCGCGCCGTCCTCGATCTTGATCGCGATCCCGAGGCCTTCGTCGCGGACGCCGCAGCCGATCAGCCCTTCGGCGCCGATCTTCGCGACGAAGCGCCCCTCGCCGGCGGCCATCAGGTCGGTGTCGAACCGGTCGAGGCCGGCGACCATCTCCGGGTGGGCGGTCATGGCGTCGCGGGCGGTCCGGAGCGGGGCGGCCCATTCGCCCGGAGCGGAGTCCGGATCGGCGAGGCGGCGGAAGCCGGTCGCGAGCGCGCGGAGCGGCAGCCGGAACGTCACCGCCGAGCAGCCGTCGGTCGCCTCGCCGGGCGCGTGGGGCGGGGCGCAGATGGCGGACACCGCCGCCGCCGCCGCGCGCTGCACCGGGCCGTCCGGGTCGAGGTAGCGGGCGGGGTCGGCCTCGAGGACGCGGGCGAGGAGGAGCATGCCGGCGTGCTTCCCCGAGCAGTTGTTCCGGAGCGGGGACGGGGCCTCGCCGCGGCGGGCGAGCTCGCGGTCGACCTCCGGGGAGATCGGCGGGTGGGCGCCGCAGCGGAGGTCGCCTTCGTCGAAGCCACCCCGGGCGAGGAGGGCGCGGGCGCGCTCGACGTGGCGGTCCTCGGCGTTGTGCGAGGCGCAGAGGAGCGCCACGTCGGCCTTCGAGAGGGCGTACGTCTCCGCGACGCCGGCCCGCAGCGCGGCGGCGGCCTGGAACGGTTTCGCCGCCGAGCGGAGCCAGGTCGCGCGGTCGACGTCGCCGCGGGAGAGGACGACGTCCGAGGACGAGACGACGCAGACGACGCCGCGGTGGATCGCCTCGTCGGCGCCGCCGCGGTCGTGGACGAGGAGGATGGGGGAGGCGGTCAACGGCTATACTCCGAGGCCGCCCGTCCGCGGGCCGGCGCGGTCCGAGAAGAGCGTAGCGCAAGGAGCGGTCCCCCTTGGCGATGATCGAGATGGTGCTGTCGCGGATCCTGATCCGCGAGAACAACGACCAGCAGGTCATCTACCTCAAGGAGAAGGGGGGCGAGCGCGCCTTCCCGATCATCATCGGCGTCTTCGAG